>JAFPVP010000032.1 GCA_017412925.1 Selenomonadaceae bacterium | reverse complement strand
TCTCGTTGCGCTTTTGTAAGGCAGTAGCGTTCGTGATAAAATGAATTTGACATAAGCACGTTCCTTTGGCTGATTTTTCAAATTCATTTTACCAAAGATTTTGCTTATGTTTTATTTTTGTACTTTACCAACACGCTCTAGATATTATCGCACGCTTAATGGAGTGTGAACCTGAAAAATGGTGCGAAGTCACAGTTCCTACAGTAGGTGATAGGGTTTTCGTCCACAAAATGGATTCGTTCGGCGAGGTTATCGAGCATGATGAAAAGTCGGGCGACTACAGAATCCAGTTCGTTAGTGGCACGAAAATCTATGCGCGAACTGGGGATTTTATCGTTAAATATGACGAGAGGCTCCCTGCGTGGCAAACGATGTGGTCTTTCAGCGACGGCTTTGACGACCGCTGGCTGAAAGAATGGGACGGACTGGAAGCTATGTCAGAATGCGGCTTTCGTATCTATGAACATGACGACTTTGGCTATTTTTTCGGGATTGACGGCGCGGGCTACGATTTTTACGAAGCTCATTGGATTCCGCTTTACAAGGCGCGTGGGATTCTGTGGCATAAGGAGGGCTGAATCATGAAAATAAGCGTAGACGAGAAAAAAGCCGAAGCTATCCGTCGAATGGAGTTGCTTGGCATTTATCCTGAAACAATTCGGCATTTTAAAAAACACAATCTCGTCAGTGTAAGCGAACCGCCGCTTGGCGCGTTCTTCTGGGCAAGAGACAATGACCTTGAGTTTATTAAGGATTTCGAGGCTAAGCACGATGCGCTCGTTTACATGGTAGTTCGTACTTATTACGAGGAACTCGGCAAGTTGGATTCGTACCTTTTCGTCGGTGACTATCGTGAGGAATGGAAACACGACTGGCAAGGGTTGGCGGACGGCGAAGCATTCGCATACGTTCGCAATCACGACTGTGATTGGTGTTCGGAGTTCGGCACTATCGGAATTAAGCGGACGATTGCGGCAGGTCTTGTCAGGACATGGTAGGAGGTACGGACGAATGAGTTACAAAGGCAAAAAAGTTGTTCGCGTTCTCGGTCGCATTAAAGGCGGCGTTCGTATCACGATTTTGCAATATTCTAACCGCGTTGTAGAAATCGTTGATAAAATCGATAGGATTGGTTAAAATATGCACTAAAGTTTTGATGAGGTACAGATAAATGCTAGGCAAATTCGGCACGCGAGCTTAACGGTCTATAATGCGTAAAAATTTTTGGGGGTGAGACCTTTGGACAGCAGATTGAATCACTTCGACGCGGCGGGCAACGCAATCATGGTCGACGTCGGAGGAAAAAATTTAACGGAACGCACCGCCATTGCCAGCGGGAAAATTTTTGTCAGCGCGGAAGTTTATCGCGCGATTGAATCGGGCACCGCTAAGAAAGGCGACGTTTTGGGCGTGGCGCGCGTGGCGGGAATCATGGCGGCGAAAAAAACTTCGGACGTTGTCCCGCTTTGTCACCCGTTGCCGCTCAGTCATTGCAGTTTGGAATTTGAAATGTTGCCCGACGAAGGAGCCGTTAAAGTTTCGGCGGCAGTCAAGACGACGTGGGTGACGGGCGTTGAAATGGAAGCGTTGCACGCGGTGAGCGTTGCGCTGTTGACGATTTACGACATGTGCAAGGCGATTGATAAACGCATGACGCTCGGCGAAATTCATCTTGAGCGCAAAAGCGGCGGCAAAAGCGGAGAGTTTTATGCCGCTAATGAAATTTGCATAACAAGCTAAGATAAAAATTCGATAAGAAATTGACAAATGCATTGCGCATTGTATAATTTAAATACGGAATTATTATTTGTTCTAACGAGAGGCTTAAGCCATGTTACAGAGAATAATAAACAGACTAAATGATTTGCGCCCCAGGCAACTGCTGATTCTGGCATGTGCCGCCGCGTTTTTGATGTTCGTGACGCTTATCGTCGCCATGAATTTCGTAACCAAGCAAGAGGTCGCTGTAATACCGGAACCTGTCAAAGAAGAAAAACCCATCATCGAAACAACGTCGGTCGTCACGGCAAAAGTAAATATTCCGCCGCGCACCAGAATCCAAGAAAATATGCTGGAAATGAAGGAAGTGCCAAAAGTCTTGGTGCCCGAAGGCGCGATTACCAGCTTTGACGACGTTAAGAACGTGCAAATTAGAGTTTCGATTTTCTCCGGCGACATTCTCACGATTCAAAAAGTTTTTAACGATACAGCCAACGAAGGTTTTGTCGGCTCGATTCCCTCCGATTGCCGCGCAGTTTCAATAAGCGTCAGCGAAATTACGGGCGTGGCGGGTTTTGCTAAGCCAGGCGATAGAGTGGATTTGCTCCTCGCCGAAAAAAACAATTACAGCGCGACGACAAATATCCTTCTGCAGAACGTCCCGCTCCTCAGCGTGAACCAAGACACGGCGGGCAGTAATATCGTTGATAGCTCCGGCGTGGTGACTTCATCGGCTATCAGCAACCCGACAATCGCAACGTTCGCGCTCCCGCCGCAAGACGTGTTGAAATTAATTTCCGCGTCGAAGCTCGGCGAAATTTATATGATGTTGCGCCCCTCGAATCCGGCGGCAAATTACGTGCCGGAAATGGAATATACAATCGATTCAATCAACAAACCGAAACCGGAAACTCCTGCCATTCCGTCAAATCCTGTGCCGAACTTGCCGCAAATCCCTGCAGTACCCGTTGCGCCACCTGTCCCGAAGATTGATATTATTTTGGGCGACGAAATCGTACAAAGTTCTCAAGATGTCGCACCAGCTAAATCTGCTGGCGCGAACTCGGCACTTCCCGCGATTCCGTCGGGCGGCAGTGTTTCCGCGCCCCAACCTAATGTGCCTTTGTCAAATGTGCCTGTTATGAATCAGATTAGAAAAAATTTATAGCGTAGGAATAATTCATCATGGATAATTTATTTCTTAAAAGTGCTTGTTTGGCGGCGGTGACTTTCAGCTTGTCGGCGGGCGTCGTTGAAGCCGCAGAATTTGAAACCCTCAGCATAAAAAGACAGACTTCGCATTACATGGACATGGGGAAACAAATCACGCGGATTGCTGTGGGCAACAGGGATATTGCCTCGGTCGTTCAACTGCCCGGCTCGGCGAGTGAATTTTTAATCGTCACGAAAACTACTTCCGGCTCAACCGCGCTATTCGTGTGGACTTTGGACGGTGTGCGCCACGAATATTTAATCGTCGTTTCGCCCGAAGACCCCGGTCAGGCTATGATGATTGAACGGGCTATCGGACTTCCCGACGTTCATGTTAAAATGGTTGACGATAGAATTTTGCTTACGGGCACCGTCGAGAACCAATACGAAAAAAATTACGCCCTGCAAACTGCGCGGCTCTTCATAAACGGCAACACGGAAAGTTCCCTCCTCGTCGGTAGCGGCTTCGATATGAAACTTGAAACGGACACGGCGAGCAGTGGCGCGGAAGGCGGCAGAGATAGCGACATTGAGCTTAGCCAATCGCAAGCAAACGGAAGAATTATTGACCTGTTGCAAATTCTCCACCCAACGCAAATTCGCCTTGAGGCGCAGATTATCGAAGTTAATTCCGAAGCCGCAAAAGAACTCGGACTTCAATACAGCGCGGGCGGTAGCACAGGAATTTTTTCATATGCACTACAGCAACGCCGTCAGAACAGCCGCCCGCCAAATCGCCGTTGCACAAAAAGAAGACACGCGCGAGAAAATGATAACATCTCAAAAAACTTGGCTAGAGAGTCTTTGGTCGGGAAACGAAGCGGAAAATAAACCGGCGGTGGTTGTAAAATTTTACAAGCCGACTCCCGTTATTACTATTGAAGAAAATTATGAGGAAGACGACACGGAAAAGAAAGACCCCGTGAGCAGAGACGTTGTAATTACAGTGACTTTTGTGCGGTCGGACGATATACCTTATATCCTGTACAAGTTACAATTCCCACCGAAAAAGATAAAAGCTATCGAATATCGAATGCGGGTTGAAGAACCAGCTTCAGATACAGATGACGAAGAAGAAGACTCAAGCACGGGCGGAGACACAGATACTGAGGGCGACGCAGAGACGGGTAGCGGCACAAGCTTGGGCGGCAGTGTAGAATCAGTGATTTCGGGGGGCTGAAAAATTATGGCAAGGTCACTTTCATTGCTGGAGAGATTGGGCGGCAAAACTCAAGAAAAAGAAAAGCCGCCCGAACGCCCACGGCTACCTAAACCGGAAGTCAAACAAAAGCAGCCGGAACAAACTTACACGGAAAAACAACTGGAGCAGGAGCGTACAGCACAAGTCGAGGCGTCGGCGTTCGCGGGCAGACGAGCACTGACTTCCCAAAGCAACACGATGCAGGAATTGAAGCTCGCCGTTCACCGCCGCATTGTCGACGAAATGACGCCCGAAGAACAGCAAATTTTAATGCGCGGCGAAGATGCACGCGAGCAGATAAAAAATATTATCTCGGTTTACAGCAACCGCGAGATAGCGGAGGGAGCTTATGCCCTGTCGCGCGGCGAAAGGCTTAACTTGGTCGACGACATCAGCAACGAATTGCTCGGCTTGGGACCGCTCGAATCGCTCCTTCAAAACGACTCCATTACGGAAATTATGGTCAACGGTCCCAAACAAATTTTTATCGAGCAAAAGGGCAAGCTGAAATTAACCGACGTGCATTTTTACGACAACGCGCACTTGATGAATATCATTGAGCGAATTTTGACGCCGCTCGGTCGCCGCGTCGACGAAAGTAGCCCGCTGGTTGACGCCCGCCTTGCTGACGGTTCCCGCGTCAATATCATAATCCCGCCGCTGTCTTTGGTTGGTCCCGCCGTCACGATTCGCAAATTCTCCAAAAAAGCTCTGTCGATAGAAGATTTGGTAAGCTTCGGCACGCTAAGCGAAGACATGGCGACTTTCCTTGATGCTTGCGTTCGGGCGCGGCTAAATATTTTGGTGAGTGGCGGCACCGGTTCGGGCAAGACGACGACGCTTAATGTTTTATCGTCGTTTATTCCGCACACGGATAGAATTGTCACGATTGAGGACGCGGCGGAACTTAGACTTCAGCAAGTACACGTCGTGACGCTGGAAAGCCGCCCCGCGAATTTGGAGGGCACGGGCGCGATAACAATCCGCGACCTTGTTAAAAATGCCTTGCGTATGCGCCCCGATAGAATTATCGTCGGGGAGGTTCGTGCCGGCGAGGCGTTGGACATGTTGCAGGCGATGAATACCGGTCACGACGGCTCCTTGACGACGGCGCACGCCAACACTCCCCGCGACGTTTTGAGCCGCCTGGAGACGATGGTTTTAATGGCGGGTATGGAATTGCCCGTTCGCGCCGTGCGCACGCAAGTTTCTTCCGCGATTGATTTGATTATTCAGCAGTCAAGAATTCGAGACGGTAGCAGGAAAATCACGCATATCACCGAAGTTCAGGGCATGGAAGGCGACACGATTGTTTTGCAAGACCTGTTCCGCTATGTGCAAGAACGTATCGACGAGCGCGGAAAATCTGTCGGGCATTACGAAAGTTTGGGGCTTATGCCGAATTTTATGGACAAGTTCCAGATGAACGGCGTCGACTTGCCCGCCTCCTTCTTCACGAGCGGGCGGAAGAGGTGACTTGCAATGTTTGTTCTCTTTGCGTTGCTGACGTCAATTTTTTTCGCGGTAGCCGTCGCCTTCGGCATAATGTATTATAAGCAAAACCCCGAAGCGCAACTTAGAAAACGCCTGCACGAAATGATTGACCACGCAGAAGCAGAGCGCGCCAAAAATCCAAAAAGAAAAAAGAATAAGACGCCGACCGTTGTCGAAATGCAACCGAACGCCGCAGTGACAATCCCAAGACCGCGCAACTTGAAGTTAGACTTTTTCAGGCGCACGCTTCGCCCTTTTCTAAATATGCTGGACGAACGACTTCAGCGGCTGGCACCGAGTGAAATTCGACTTCAGTTGGAAGGAAAAATTTTTCACGCGGGCAAAACGGGCATTTGGGGCGTGCGGCGGCTGGTAACAATTTGGTGCATATCGATTTTGCTGGCGACGGGTCTTGCAATCATGATGATTTACGGCATGGGAATACACCCGTTGCAAAAAATTTTTATAATCTTGCTCGGCGCGTTCGTTGGCGGCGCGGTGCCGTTCGCGGTGCTGAATTCAGCAATTCGCAACCGACAAAAAGCAATCCGCAAACAGCTACCCGAATTTATGGATATTCTTTGCGTAAGTGTTCAAGCGGGCTTGTCGTTTGACGGCGCAGTTGGTAAAATGACAAGGCGCATGCACGGACCGCTTATCGACGAATTCAAACGAATGCAAAACGACGTTGCGCTGGGCATGACGCACCAATACGCCCTGACGAATTTGGCGAAACGCTGCGATTTGGAGGAAGTTTATTTATTCACGACTTCGATAATCCAAGCGGAAAAACTCGGCACGAGCATAACGCGCACCCTTCAAACACAAGCGGACAACATGCGCGACCGTCACCGCCAAAACGTCAAGGCGCAAGCTTTAAAAGCTCCCGTAAAAATTATTTTCCCCATGGTCTTATTTATCTTCCCGTCCGTATTCGTAATACTGCTTTTCCCCGACGTCAAGTCACTTATCAGAGCTTTTACCGGGAACGGATAAAAATTGGCGCACTTATCACCGCATTAAGGCGCAAGCTTTAAAAGCACATGTAAAAAAATTATTTTCCCTGCCGTGTTTGTAATATTGCTTTTCTCTGCAATAGTGTCACTCATCAAAACTTTTGGTGGGAACGGATAAAAACCGATGATTTGGAACCGAAGAGAAATGGAAATTAGCAAAGGTATTCGAGCGAAACTTTTCCTGCTGTTTGTTACAATGGGCGCAATTCCGTTTATAATTCTCGTCACTGCCAGCGCGATTAACACCGTCGCCGAATTGGAAGACGCCGTCAAGCAAAACAGCTTGCTCAGAAACGCAATCATATCCGAACACATAACTGAACTTATAGAGAAAAATCAAGTCGTCTTGAAATCGCTTGCCATGAGCCCGAATGTTATTGAGTATCTTCAACGACCGACTGACGAGCGGAAAGAATACGTTTTAAAGATACTGCACGATACCGACGAAATTTTTGATGATAATAACATGACGGCTTTGACTGGTGCTGACGGCTGGCAACTGATTCGCACAGACGGCTCTACGCCCGTGAACTTGACTAAGCGACAGCACTTCCAAGAGGCGATGAAGGGCAGAACTTACGTCACCGATATTCTTACGAGCATGTCGACGGGCGAGATGATTATCGTCATGGAAGTTCCTGTGCTCAACGCCGAGGGAAAACCTATCGGCATGTTGCAGAGGAACTTTGATTTGGTTGTCCTTGAGGAATACGTTCAAAATCTCGACGACGAGGAAATTTACGTTGTGGTAATGGATCGCAGAGGAAAGATTATCGTCAACTCGGACAACGTCGTCGGCGTCGGGAGCGATTACCCCGCTGACAACAACTATAAATTTATTTTGGACAGGATTTATAATAGTTCGGGCGTTATTCGCATTGAAGTCAACGGCGAGGACTCCCTTGCCACTTACTCGCGCAACTTGGAAACGGGCTGGATGATTGTCACGATTCGCCCGTACCATTACATAATGGATCAAGTTTACGACAAGGCGGCCAAGGCGGTTATCTTCGGGCTGATTATGCTGTTCGTGGGTACGCTGGTTGCTTATCTGCTGACGATTCGAGTAACCAAGCCGATTATCGAAATGACTAACGTCGTCGACGGGATTATCAGCGGCAAGGCACCCGAAGAAAACATCAAAGTTTCCTCGGACGACGAGCTGGGACAAATGGCGGCGGCTTTTAATAAAATTCGTTCGGAACGCGACGCCTATCAACTTGAATCTGAACTGGACAAACTCACGGAACTTTTCAACAAGAAAACTATGGAAAATCTCTGCAAGATGAAGCTGAAAACTTTCAACGAGAACGAGAACTCGAATATCTTTATGGCGTTTTACATAATCGACCTCGACCATTTTAAGGAAGTCAACGACCTTTTGGGGCACCAATTCGGCGACAAAGTTTTGGTTGAGTTCGCAAAGGGCTTGAAGAAAATTTTCCGCCCGAACGATTGTATCGGACGCTTCGGCGGCGATGAGTTCGTTGTAATCGTCGACAGCCTGCCGAATATGGAAGTTGTCGTGCGCAAAGCTGAACAGATTAAGCAAATCGCATTTAACTTGGCAGTAGAAGGACGGTCGCGCTTCGTCACGGCGAGCATAGGCATTGCGATTGCTCCGCAGAACGGGCGCGATTATGACAGCTTATTTGCGGCGGCGGACAAGGCGGTTTACCACGTGAAGAACAGCGGCAAGAACGGCTACTATTGCCAGCTCTTCGCCGAAGAGAACGGAGATATTTAAAAAATAAAGCTACAGGAAACATGCAGTCGAGAAAATTACTCGGCTGTTTTTTTTATGCATGCAGGAGAAGCGGCGCAGCTTGCTTTTAATTTGATTTCTTTTTATAATGACGTTGACTTTTCACTGAACGATTAAAATTTTTTGGAGGCTGACGGCGTGGATATAAATCTTATAAAGTTCAACACGGACATAGGCAAGACGAAGCCCGAAAATTTAGTTCACGCTGACGCTGCTTGTCCCTTTTGCGACGTGGCGCACTTGACGAACATAATCGACACCGACGACGACATAATTTTTTTGCGCAATAAATACAACGTGATTGAAGGTGCCGACCAATTTGTTTTGATTGAGGGGCGCGAATGCAAATCCGATATGCCCGCCTATTCCAAAGAAAAAATTCGCCGCGTGATTCGTATGGGCGTGCGGCAATGGCAAAATCTTTTGGCGTCAGGCAAATACGAGGAAGTTTTATTTTTTAAGAACTACGGGATAATGAGCGGCGGGACGCTCCGCCATCCGCACATGCAACTTGTCGGCTTCCCGAAATTAAATTCCGAATTGCTCTTCGACGAGGCAGAACTGCGCGGCATTGTGATAGCCCAGCGCGACGGCGTCGAGTTCAACATCTCTAACTGCCCGCGTGTAGGTTTCGGCGAGCTAAATGTTGTCGTGGAGGCGGGCGGCAATTTGGACGCGCTGGCGGATTTTATTCAAGTCGGCGTGCACTACGCCATGAATCACTTCAACAAACGCTGCACCAGCTACAACATTTTTTTCTACCACCGCGCCGAAAAAATTTTTGCCAAAGTCATGCCGCGCTATGTCACGTCGCCCTACTTCGTCGGCTATAATATCCACTTCCTGCCGAACAATATTGCACGCATTGCCAAAGATATTCGGGAAATTTATTCGCTTACATAAAAATTTTTGGGAGGCATTGTTGATGATAAACGAAAATCACGCGGAGACTTTTCAAACACCGAAAATTTTTCCGCTAAATGAAATAGCCCTGCGCGAGGTCATAAAAAAATTCCCGACGCCCTTCCACATCTACGACGAGAAAAATATCCGCGAGAATTTTAGGAAGTTGCGCGAGGCTTTCTCTTGGGCACCCGATTTCCGCGAACACTTTGCCGTTAAGGCGACGCCCAATCCCTATATCGTGGAAATTCTGGCACGCGACGGCGCGGGCACCGATTGCAGTTCAATCGCCGAACTTTTTACCAGCAAGGCGGCGGGTGTCACCGGCGAAAAAATTATGCTGACTTCAAACGACACGCCCGCCGAAGAATTTCGCAAGGCTCTGGAACTCGGCGCGATTATAAATCTCGACGACATCACGCACATCGATTATCTTGAACGCAACGCCGGCTTGCCCGAAATAATTTCCTTCCGCTATAACCCCGCCGACATCATGAACGACGGCAACGACATAATCGGACGCCCCGCCGAGGCAAAATACGGCTTGACGCGCGAACAGATTTTTGAGGCTTATAAAATTTGCCTCGACAAGGGCATTAAACGTTTCGGCTTGCACACGATGATTGCTTCCAACGAGCGCAAGGCTTCGACTTTTATCTACACCGCGCGGATTATGTTTGAACTTGCTGCCAAAATTAAATCACAGCTCGGAATAAAATTTGAGTTCGTGAATTTGGGCGGCGGCTTGGGCATTCCCTACAGCCCCGACGAATTGCCCGTTGATTTAAAAATGGTTGGCGACGGCATTAAAAAACTTTTCCACGAAATTTTGGTGCCGAACGGTTTGGGCGACGTGCGCCTGGCAATGGAGAGCGGACGCGCTATGACGGGACCGGCGGGTTGGCTCGTCTCGACTGTTCTGCACAAAAAAAATACTTATAAAAGTTACGTCGGGCTGGATTCTTGCATGTCGGATTTGATGCGCCCCGCACTTTACGACGCCTATCATCACATCACAGTTTTGGGCAAGGAAAATCTTCCCTGCGACGAAATTTACGACGTGACCGGCTCGCTTTGCGAAAACAACGACAAGTTCGCAATCGACCGCCGCCTCCCGCGTATCGATGTCGGCGATATTTTAATTATCCACGACACGGGCGCACACGGTCACGCCATGGGCTTCAACTATAACGGCAAGCTTCGGAGCGCGGAACTTTTAATTAGAGAGAGCGGAGAAATTGAAATGATTCGCCGCGCAGAAACTCTTCAAGATTATTTCGCGACGCTGAACTTCCCGAACGCCCGCCTTAAACTGTAAAAAAAATTCCCCACTGCACAAAGCGGCGGGGATTTTTCATTTATTAGGGCTTAGGGCAAATACACTAAATTCATTAAATCAATTCTTTTTCCGCCCCCAAACGTTTCTTCCTCAATAACGCCAGTTCCGAAAAGATTACTCCCGCGTTCTCCTAAAATGGCTTGAATATTTTTGGGTTGTAAACTATTAAGCGGTGATGAAATTCTCAATTCATATTCTCCCGGCATAAGTTTTTTGGGATTACTGTAAATAACTTCAAAGGTTCCATTTTTTATTTTTGGCTTTTCATCTCCTGCGAAAGTATTATCTAATAGATATGCCAATTCAGATGGCGTTATATTATCAATTTCTTCATCAGAAATTCCCATAACCTGTGTGCGAAATAAATATCGATTGCTTAACGACACCATTATTTCCATGCCGTCTGGCAGATTAGTTGTGCCGACGACCTTATATTTGTGCTCAGCCACTTTTTCAATCGTGTAATTAAGCTGTACGCCATATTCCAGCAACGAGGCGCGGCGTTCGTCTTCAGCTTGTCGTTCGGCTTGTTTGCGGGCTTCTTCTTGAGCTTTCTTTTCTTCGGCGGCTTGTTGTTCGGCGAGACGTTTTTCTTCTGCCGCCTTCTGCTCGGCTTCCTTGGCGGCTTTGTATTCAGGTGTTTCCCGATATTTTCGCTCTTCCTCTGCGCGTCTTTCACGCTCGGCTTGTTCTTGACGAATTTCCTCACGACGTTTTTCTACTTTATCTTTGTTCGGTGAAAAGAAATCGTTGCCAGCCATTACCCATAAAATGAATACGCAAACCACAACTAAAACCTTTTTTTGCCATGTTTTCATACATTGTCCTCCTAAAAAAATTTTTGTTTGAAGAAATTTTAGCAGAAAAGAAATTCTCCGTCAAACAAAAACGAGACAAGCCCTAAAGCTCGTCCCGTCGGTGTGTTTAGTAAAATTATTTGCGCAGATTCAGTTGCGCGAGAATTTCGCGGTAGCGGTTGATGTCCTTCTTGCTTAAGTAGCTCAAAAGGCGGCGGCGTTGACCAACCATCTTGAGCAGCCCGCGGCGCGAGTGATGATCTTTTTTGTGCTCCTTGAGGTGCTCGGTCAAGTAGGAAATGCGTGCCGTCAAGAGCGCGATTTGAACTTCAGGCGAGCCAGTGTCGCCTTCGTGCATGGCAAATTTTGCCATAATCTCCTGTTTTGCTTGTTTGTCTAACATGTGTCGTGTCCTCCTGCGTTTAGGTTTTGTCCTGCGGCTCAGTTCGCGTCGGAGTGTCGACGAACCGCGCCGAGGTTAAGATTGACGCAGTTTAACACAAGAACTTTGCCGCGTCAAGCAGGACGACTTCCGCGAAAAATTTTGTCGACGTTAAAATTCATTTTGTAGCCGAGTATCGCCCGCGCAGATAGAGCAACGTCGTTTCTGGTACCAAAGTTTTTATCTTGTCGAAGTCGCCGACCTTCAAAGCCTCGCGCACGGAGCTTGCGCTTATCGGCTCGCCGCCAATTTCTTTGCGCGGAATTTCGCAGAAATCGACACCATAGCGCGGCAAAATTTTTTTCATGGTCTCGTTGTATTGTCGCGTGACATTATCTTTAGGCTCCTCGCCGGCAAAGCGAACGGTTATTCCCAGCGTCGGCGCAATTTCCTTGCCGAAAATTTCAACGTCCTCGCTAGAATCAACTGCCACGTCTTGAAGTTCCGCCTTGTTAAAGTAGCCGGAAAAAGTCTGCTGCGAAATGATGAACTTACCGCTCGGTAAAACTTCCACGTTCGGAAAATCCTTTACGCCACGCCGTACGAGTTCAATTCTGTCAGCAAACGGAAATTCGCTCCTGTCCTCCTCCACGACAAAAATATACAGCTTATCAACTTTAGCCGCCGCGTACTCGACAAGATAACGGTGACCGAGCGTGAATGGATTGCAATTCATGACCAACGCGCCGATTTTTGGACGCTTTGCCTTAAGCTGCTTTTTATAAGCTTCCAGCTCCGCGTTGACGAAATATTTTCCGCCGCCCTGCTCGAATTGCGGCGGTATACCGTATCTGTGATACATGGGGGGGCGTATGATAATTAAATTCTACGTCGCGGAAAAAATTGTTCTCCGTCAAGAGTATAAAAAATTTTTCCGCCAAAATTTTGTAGCCGATTTCGTTAATGTGCGCCTTATCGACAAAAATTTCTCTGTAATCGTGCGGCGGGTCAAAAGCGTTGGTTAAATCAATGATAGGCAAAGCCTCGGCCGTCAAGCTGAGCCAAAGGAAAATAATGTCGCCGGGGCGGGCGTTCAGAGCGTTGAGATTGTAAAAAATATCTTGGTACCTATTCGAGTAAGGTTGCCCTTCATTTTCGACGCGGTAAGGCAAATTGTTTTCGTTGAGCATTTTCTGCAGATAACTTTCAATCGTCTTGTCGAAAGGCGCATAAGAACCCATGTAATGACACGGTCCGACGAAATAAATTTTATTGATAAAACGCGAAGGTTGCCCAGGCGTCAAACGTTTACCGTTTTGAATTCGTATCAAGGGGTCGGCAACATCTTTCATTACGGTCAAGCCGTCGGCTTTTTCTATCACGCCTCTTGCAACTTGTATCATATCGTAAACTTCGCGATTGGTGTAGCCGAATTTGTCCAAGGGCGTTTTTACATTGCCGTTGCCTTTCAAAATTTGTCCGGCAAGCTGAAGTGTTTCGGTGAGTTTTTCGCCGAATTCTTTACCGCCCGCGTATCGTTCAATATTATTCGGAAGTTTTGTTGTAAATACTTTTACTTTCGGGTGACGTTGCAGAAAACTTAACAGCGGAATTTCGACGTAAGTTTTACGGGTAAAATATTCCGCAAGTTTGTCAAGGTAGATAAATTTGGGAGAATGTTCAAAGATTTGCTTTGTCGTCAAGAAAATAACTTTGTCGAAATGGGCATCCATAAGTTCGGAAATATTTACGCAAAGCAAACTCATGGTGAATGTTTTGCCTAGGGAAAGATTAATTCCGCCTGTCGGTGTATCAAGGAGACTGAACTGCGCAGTCATTCTCTTATCGTAGCGAAATTGAACGTGAACTTTCCACATGAACTGCAAAAATTTTTTCTCAGCGACAAACAGCGGCTTTTTTATTCCATTGTCGATGCAGTATTGCGGGAGCGTGTAGCCGCCCGTGAAACAATCTTCCAGCTGAATCAAAAGTTCTTCATCTGTCATGAACGAATGCCTCCATTGAAAAAAAAACGGAACTCGAAAGCTCCGTTAAAATTTTATCGATGTTCTTGTGGCGGATATTGCGATTGCTGATTGTACTGTTGCGGTTGTGCGTATTGTTGACTTTGGTCATACGGTTGCGGTTGCGCGTATTGTTGCTGGTCGTACTGTTGCGGTTGCGCGTATTGCTGGCTTTGGTCGTACTGTTGCGGTTGCGCGTATTGTTGACTTTGGTCGTACTGTTGCGGTTGCGTGTATTGTTGCGAATAATTTTGGCTGTAGGATTGTTGCGCCGCCTGCTGATTCATTTGGAGTTTAGCCTGTTGCAGAATGTTGCGCGCGTGTTCGAGTCCCGCCTGCGCCTGTTGCACGCCTTGGAAAGTGTTCGTCACGTGGCTGATAAGCTGGTCGAAAACTTGGTTGGCGTAGCGGTCTACGTCCTCCTGCAGTTGCTTGGAACTTTGCCGCGTCCGCTCCATTATCTCAGCTTCCTGTTGTTGCGCTTGACTTAAAACCATTCGCGACTTTTCGCGCGCCTTGACTACGATGTCGTTTTCGTCGAGCATTTGTTCCATCTGCATTTGCGCCTGCTTTATGATGTTTGTTGCTTCGGCTTGCGCGTTCTGCAGGATATTGTCGCGCTCCTTCATGACTTCGGTTGCGTGTTCGAGTTCCTGCGGCAAATCTTTTCGCAACTCTTCCACCAGCCGTATCAATTCTTCTTCCGATATGAGCGTTTTGTTTGTAAGCGGCAAGTGCGGCGCACCCGCCACCAAATTTTCTATTTTATTCAAAGTGTCGCGTACTGCCATAATCATCCCCTCTTAGAGCAATTAGGAATTTGGAATGGAAAAATCCACTCTATGAATTTTTGATTGAAGGGCGAACTCCACGCACTCCGGAACTAAGCCGTGCACGTCGCCGCCGAAATGCGCCAGTTCCCTCACGCCCGAAGAACTTATAAACAAAAATTCTGGAGCTGTCAACAAAAAAATCGTGTCGACCGTCGGGATAAGGTGCCGCATCATTTGCGCCTTGTTCACTTCGTATTCAAAGTCCGCCGCCGAGCGCAGTCCGCGAATTATCAAATTAACGTCGTGCTCTTTGATGTAGTCGGCGGCGAGTCCGTTGCAACCGTCCACCGTCACGTTGTCGATATGAACCGTCGCCTCGCGCAGAAGTTCGACGCGCTCTTGCATGTTGAAGAGAAATTTTTTCTGCTCGTTAATAAACACGCAGACAATCAGCTCGTCGACAAGCCGTGCCGCCCGCTCAAAAATATTCACATGTCCGTTAGTTACAGGGTCGAAGCTCCCCGTACAAATCGCCTTCTTCATGATACTTTCCTCTCAAAAATTTCTATTGCCGTCGTGTGTCCATAAATTATTTTGCGGACGAGTTCAAAGTTGCTCGTTAAAATTTCGTCCGCGCCGTGTTCGACAATCATTAGCCCGTTCAGCAAATTTAATTCGGCGACAAGGTCTAAAGATTTTTGCGCCAGCTCCGTTGCATACGGCGGGTCGCTGAAGATTAAATCGAACGTTGCGCCCTGCTTGCCGAGCCGCCGCAAAATTTTTTCAAAGTCGCCGCGCAGGATTTTGCAATTATCGAATTTCGCCCGCGCCACGTTGTCACGAATAATTTCCGTCGTTGCCGCGTCGATAAAAGTCGCCGAACTTGCGCCGCGCGAAATTGCTTCCAATCCCAAAGCTCCCGTGCCCGCGAAAATATCCAGCACAGAATTTGTCTCCGAAAAATTTATCAGCCCGTTCAAGACGCTAAACAACGATTCCTTGACGCGGTCGCTCGTCGGTCTCGTAAAAAAATTTTTTGGCGTCTTAAGTTTCAAGCCGCGTGCTTTGCCCGTGATGATTCTCATGAGATTTTTCCTAACAGCCGGCAACTAATTTTATCTTAGCAGGTCTATTTTTTCAACTTCATAGCCGTTGCGATTCAGCGCGGCGACGATTCTGTCGATGTGCTCGTGGTTGTGCGTCTCTACCGTCACTTCCAAGCCGACTTTTTTAAAGCTGTCCGTCACGCGGGCTTGATCGTGTTCAAGCTTGATGACGTTGGCATTTTCCTCCGACAAAATTCGCGACACGTTCAAAAGTTCGCCGGGCTTATCGGCAAGCAACACGCCGAAGCAGAAAATTCTCCCGCGAACAATCAACGCCTTGTCAATCAGCGCGCTCAATGTGGAAATGTCAATGTTGCCGCCGCTGATTATCGCCACAACTTTTTTGCCCTTGAAGTCCAACTTATTCAACGCCGCCAAACTCAAAACGCCCGCGCCCTCGGCTATCAGTTTGTGCTTTTCAATCAAGAACAGCAACGCGCTCATAATTTCCATTTCGTTGACGGTGATAATTTCGTCGAGATATTTTTGGCAGAAAGCAAAAGTCAAATCGCCCGCCGTCTTGACCGCGCAACCGTCCGCAACCGTGTCCGAACTTTCCAGCGAAACGATTTCTCCCGCGTCGAGTGCCGCCTTCATGCAAGCCGCGTTCTCCGGCTCCACGCCGATAACTTTGACTTGCGGGCTGACAACTTTGGTCGCCAACGCCACGCCAGACGCGAAACCGCCGCCGCCAATCGGAACCAAAATTGCGTCGACATCTTTTAGCTCGTTGATAATTTCAAGCGCGGTCGTGCCCTGACCCAGCAAAACTTCCAAGTCGTTGAACGGGTGAACGTAAACGTAGCCATGCTCCTCGCAAAGTTTCAAGCTGTGTTGATAGGCGTCGTCGAATCCGTCGCCGTGCAGGATAACTTCCGCGCCGTAAGCTTTGGTCGCCTCGACTTTCAAAATCGGAGTGGTCGCGGGCATACAGATAACCGCCTTGACGCCCAATTTCTGCGCGGCGAACGCGACGCCCTGCGCGTGATTGCCCGCCGAAGCCGTGATAACTCCGCGCTTGCGTTCGTCTTCGGTCAGATGGCTGATTTTATTGTACGCCCCGCGCAGTTTAAAGGCTCCGGTGTGCTGCATGTTTTCGGGCTTAAGAAAAACTTCGTTGCCGCTCAGCTCCGAAAAAAAATCGCTCGGTATGAGTTTCGTCTTCTTAACAATGCCCGCCAGCTGTTTATCCGCGCGGTAGACGTCGGCTATCGTCGTGCGCTCGACTAACTCCTCCGCCGTCAATTCATTTTCACTCAAATTAAAACCTCCCGTTGCTTAGTGTCGATAATTTACCATTCAAAAGACGCCGCGTCAATAAAAAAAGCCCCGATAGTCGTCGGAGCCGAAATTATTTTATTTACCTGGGTCGCATTGAAGGTGGTCCGCTAGGGGTGCTTGGTTTGCTTGGGTTGCGTTGAATGTAGTCTGCGAGGGTGCGGAGTGCTTCTTCCCGCTTAATGGTACGTCCAACTTCGCCGTTAACGATTACGCTGTAGACGTTGCGATCTCGTTCGCTCGGGTCGTAGTCCACGCCGGCTTTTTTAAACATGCTTTTAAGCAATGCGACGGCTTCGTCCCAATCTTCCGGAAAATCGATGGGCCATTTTTGGTTGAAGAAATATGCAATATCCCAGTCAGTCTCGTCGACCGTGCCGCCCGCCACGTTGTCGAGCTGTTCGTCACTCAAGATTTCGTCCTTCAAAATTTTCTTTGCCATTTTCATTTGCCTCCAAATTTCTTTCTGCTTATTATACGTCGGCTGTCAAATTTTATTACACGTTACGAAAAAATTTTTAGCCGATAGCAAAATCGTCCTGGTTTTTGCGTACAAAAATTTTCGGCGGCGTCATGTCAATCTTTAGCACGATAAACTTAGCCAAGTCCGTCAAGGAAATTTTTCGTGCCGCTGATATAATTCGCACTGTCAAAAGGATAACAAATCCGAGCAAGTAAAAATCTAAAACATCAAAGGAGCGATAAATCATGAAGAACGATAAAATTTTTGACGGCGATAAAATCTACGCAATGGCAGTGACGATTTTTGCGGGCGTGTGCTCTGTGGGAGTTATTATTGCAGTCGCGCTTGAAAAAATTTTCTAACCACTAATCACCAATCACTAACCACTAAAAAAATCTCCGCAAGGAGATTTTTTTTTATACGTCGGAGGGAACGGAGCCGCTCGACAGCTCATTCCACTTTTGGCGATAAAGACGCGGCGATACTCCGATAATTTTTTTAAAGGCGCGGCTGAAATAATTTGAATCTTCGTAGCCGACCCGCGCAGATATTTCCGTTAGCGGCAACGTCGTATAAATCAGCAAGCATTGAGCCTTACCGATTCGGCGGCGCAAAATATATTCTTTCGGCGAGTAGCCCGTAGCTTTTTTGAAGGCGTGCGAAAGATAAAATTCATTGGCGCGGACAAGCCCGCTGAGTTCGGCGAGGTTCAAGTCTTCGGCGTAGTGTTCTTCTATGTAGTTGCGGACGCGCTCGACGATAAAATTTTTTTCCTTAGTAAATTCAAGCGCGGTCGAACGAATAATTTTGTGGACGATAAGCACGACGGCGCGGGCTAGAGAATTCGCGATTTGATAGCCGCCCGCTTGCTCGGCGTAAAAGTGAATCAGCGGATAAAGTTGCGCGAGTTGGTCGGCGACGGCTTGACAGGGAATGCGCGGACGAAAATTTTTCGGGACAAGTTCATTGACGGGGCAGTCGGGCAGTTTCAAATTTTTTACGGCAATGCACCACGCTTTAAGCTCGGAAGCAATCATCAAGCTTTCGTCGTGGAGGACGCCGCCGTTGTGAATCAAAACATCGCCCGCCTGCACGTTGCAAAGTTCGCCGTCGATGACCTGCGTGCCGTTGCCCGAAAAAATAAAATTTAATTCCAAGCGGTCGTCGTGCTTGTGCATGGAGCGCAAACCTTCGCTCCAATGATAGACGCCCAAAAGTTTCGGTTCGCTCTCGAACGGAGAATTTTCCTGCGCGTTTAGTTCAATCAGCTGTGCCAAGTTCCTCACCTCCGCAAGAAATTTATCATTAGGCGGGCGGCGCGTCAAATATTTTTGCAGGGGAACTTCGGCGGGCGAAGAATCAATCAGTAAAAACTTTTGGAGGCTTTTAAATGAAACGAGTTTACAATTTCAATCCGGGACCGGCGACTTTGCCGCTTGAAGTTTTGCAGGAGGCTCAAGCAGAATTTTTAAACTTTGACGGAACGGGCATGTCGATTATAGAAATCAGCCACCGCTCCGCGCCCTACGAAAAAGTTCACAACCAAGCCAAGGCGGATATTTTGGAGCTGATGAATCTCGGCGACGATTACGACGTGCTGTTTATTCAGGGCGGCGCGTCGGTGCAGTTCGCCATGATTCCTTTGAACTTCGCGACCAAAGACAAGCCAGGCTCCTACGTCTTGAGCGGAACTTTTTCCAGCAACGCCTACAAGGAAGCAAAAATTTTGGGCGTCGGCGAAGTTGCCGCCTCGACTAAGGAAGAAAATTTCCGCCGCGTCCCCACTCAAGCCGAACTCAAAATCAATCCGAACGCCGCCTATCTGCACGTCTGCTACAACAACACGATTTACGGCACGGAATTTCACTACATACCCGAAACCGGCAACGTCCCGCTGTTCGCCGATATGTCAAGCGATATGCTTAGCCGCCCCGTCGATTTTAAAAAGTTCGCGCTGATTTATGCCGGCGTTCAAAAAAATCTCGGTCCTGCCGGCGTCGTGATTGTCGTCGCGCGGAAAAGTTTTATAGAAAAAAGTTTGGACACGCTCCCGACCATGCTCCGCTACGACACGTTTTATAAAAAGAATTCGCTGTACAACACGCCGCCCGCGTTCAGCATTTACATTGTTGGCAAAGTCGCCGCGTGGATCAAAAATTCTGGCGGGCTGGCGGAGATGGCTCGCCGCAATTCAATCAAAGCTAAGCTCCTCTACGACGCGATTGACAGCTCTGACGGTTTTTATCGTGGGCACGCCGACAAAGATTCGCGCTCGTTCATGAACGTGACTTTCCGCCTCCCGAACGAAGATTTGGAGAAAAAATTCGTCGCCGAAGCTCTCGAAAAAAATTTGAGCGGCGTCAAAGGGCACCGCTCGGTTGGGGGTATGCGCGCCTCGATTTACAACGCCATGCCGATTGCGGGCGCGGAGGCTCTCGCCGAATTCATGAATCAGTTCAGAAAGATTAACGCTTAAGCAAAAGTTTCGTCCGATTAATTTTAGCCGTCGACACCTCGGCGGGGAAGTCAAATTGTTCGCGCAGGATTTTTAAAACTTCGCTCGGCTTGATGCTTCCCTCCGCCGTGATTCTTATTCCGAATTTTATCAGTAACTCGCCGCCCGCCAAAATTATTTCCACGGGTTCGGCGAGATATTTTTTTAGTTCAAGGTCGCGGGTTTTCTTCGGCGTGATTCGCGTGAAGTTTATTTCTGCCGCCGCGTTGAAATTTTTTACCGAAACCTGCGCGGCGTCGAAAAATTTTTCCTCGAACGGCAACCGAACTTCATAGCGCGACATTTCCGCCAGCGACATCACCGGCTTAACTTTGCCGAACAATTTTTTTACTCGGATAAGTTCCGCGCCCTTTGGCAGTTGCGCATTCAAGCGGCGCAAAACTTCCGTCTCGGCAATCGGCGCGGTTAATTCAAAGTCAACGTATTCGCAATCGCTCGTCACACCGACCGCCAACGCCGTCGCGAACGAAACTTTTAAGTGCGGATTGAAGCCCTCGCTCCACGCGGCGGGAAGTTTGCTCTTTATCAACGCCCGCATGAAGACGTTCATATAATCCAAGTGGCTCAAAACGGCAATTTCCGCGCCCTTTCTGATTTGTGCACGATATTTTGTTAATGCGTAATGCGTAATGCGCAATGCGCAATGATTTTCTTCTGGCGAAAGATTTTTTTCTTTGTCGAAGTCGATGACGCTCGCGCCCAAATTCATGCAGACGCCGCAACCTGTGCAACTCGTGCGCCGACAATCGCGGGTAGTTTCGCCGACTTGAGATTTTTCCCACTCGGCAAGCAGAAAATTTTTGTCGACGCCCGGCGACGTGTGCTCCCACGGCAACGGCTCCCAAAAATCTCGTTCGCGCTCGGAAAAATTTTTCGGGTCAATGCCGCAACTCTCGAACGCCGCCGCCCAAACGTCAGGCTTGAATAAATCGCTCCACCCGTCGAACTTCGCGCCGCCCTTCCAAGCCGCCTCAATCACTTTAGATAATCGCCTGTCGCCACGCGCCAAAACTCCTTCCAGCACGGAAAGTTTCGCGTTGTGCCAGTTGTAAGTTATCGCCCTGTTCGTTATCAAGTTCTTCAAAAAATTTTGTCGCCGCTCGAATTCCGCCGCAGAAATTTGCGCCACCCACTGAAACGGCGTCCACGGCTTCGGAACAAAACACGACACGCTGATTGTAACTTTGACGCCGCGTTTCAAGTTCGCAACTTTTTTTGCCAAGTCGGCTATCCCTGCGATGTCCTCGTCCGTTTCCGTCGGCAAGCCCAGCATGAAATAAAGTTTCACCGCCCGCCAGCCCTTCTCGAACGCCGCACTGCACGCCGTCAATAAATTTTCTTCCGTCACGTTTTTGTTTATCACGTCGCGCAACCGTTGAGTGCCGGCTTCGGGCGCGAACGTTAAGCCGCTCTTGCGCACGGCTTGAACTTTTTCCGCCAGCTCGATTGAAAAGCTATCAATGCGCAAGCTCGGCAGGGAGAAGCTGACTTTTTCGTTGCGGAAGTCGTTTTGCAAATCGTCAATCAATCGGCTCAAGCAAGAGTAATCCGCACTGCTCAGCGACGTTAAAGAAATTTCGTCCCAGCCGCTCGAATCAATCAGCCGCCGCGCAGTTTGCCGCAAAGTTTCAACTCTCCGTTCGCGCACAGGGCGATAAGTCATGCCAGCTTGACAAAATCGACAGCCGCGACTGCAACCTCTGAACAACTCCAGCATCGCCCTATCGTGAACAATTTCCATGAACGGCACCACGGGCTTTTCTACCGTCGGCGTCGCGTCAAAATCTTTCACCACGCGCTTTAAAATTTTCGGCGGCGCACCTTCCAACGTCTTCATACCCAAAAATTTTTCGCCCGAATATAGCGGCTCGTAAAAGTTCGGCACGTAAATTCCGCGCACGTTCAAAAGTTTGCGCAAAAAATTTTTTCGCCCGCCGACCTTGCCCGAATTTTTCCACGCGATGAATTGCTCGACGACTTCGCCGAAAACTTCCTCCGCCTCGCCGACGATAAAGAAATCAAAAAAATCCGCGACCGGCTCGACATTGTAAACGCACGGTCCGCCGCCGATTATGAACGGCTCATCATCTGCGCGGGCGGCACTGTGCAAAGAAATTTTCGCCAAGTCCAGCATGTTCAGCACGTTTGAGTAAATCATCTCGTACTGCAGGGAAAAGCCCAGGAAGTCGAATTCGCGGACGGGACGTTTGCTCTCCAGCGCGAACAGCGGAAAATTTTCCTCGCGCAAAACTTTTTCGGCGTCAATCCACGGCGCGTAAACTCGTTCGCAAAGAGTATCTGCGCGGCGGTTCAAAATCGAATACAAAATCGCCAAGCCGAGATTCGACATGCCCACTTCGTACACGTCGGGCAGGGCAAGCGCGATTCGGCAGGGCGTCTCGTCGAAATTTTTTATCACGCTGTTAAATTCGCTGCCAGTGTATCGCGCTGGTTTCGTCAGCTCAAAAAGATTTTTCATAACATCGCCTCCGGCAGTCATTATAAAAAAATTTTTTTTGCCGTCAACGAAAAAACCCTCCGACTTTTGCCGAAGGGCTTTTTTGATTCGTGTTGCGACCTTGACGCCGAATTTTTCTCGACGAGCCGCGTCTTTGAGTTTAAATTGGTTTTAATTAAATCTTGAACGGTCTGGTATCCAGCTTATGGTAGCCAAGATTAAACGCCAACTTATCGACTGCCTCGTTGCGCGTAATCTGATTTCCTTTGCCGTCGAAATATTTGCTCGGACCGTTGTCGTTGTACTCCACGCGCAGTCCCGCATCTTTCCACAACGTAGAAATTTTTGACGAAATGACATTGACGTTCGAGCTGGTGATGTCGTCAAGCGAGTAAGCCTTAAAACGCTCGCCCATTGCATTGAACAGCTGCGTGTCAAGTGCCAATTCATCGCGGTTACCGCCTGCGACCTGGTCGAGTTCCGCTTCATTCATGATTTCGTCCTTCAAGATTTCCTTTGCCATTTTTATCAGTCTCCTTTAAATTTTTTGTTTGATTTTTTCTTTCTGTAGCTTATACGTTGGAGAACCGATTTCGTTACAACCTTTAGCAAAAAATTTCTGCTCCGTCAACGAAAAAACCCTCCGACACGCCGCCGAAGGGCTTTTTATCACAGATTGCGACCGTGCGCCGCGTTTTGACTTTCTAGACGAATTTTTTACCACTCCCAGGAATTCCACTCCATATAATGGCCGGTAACTTCCATCGCGTGATTGATTGCCTCGACACGACTGACTGTCTTACCGTCGATTTTGTAAACATTGTTGGAACCGCCGGTAAACAGGTTTCCGGTATGGATTGTGGCATCAACACCGACTCTTTTCCAAGCGTCGCGAATTTCGTAATCGTGATCTTGAGTTTGCATTCTGAAAGTGCCGTAACGGTCGCAAAATCCGCCCAAGCTGTTGAGGAAGCGGCTGTCGCTTGCAGATTCACTTGCACTTCCGCCCGCCACGCCTTCGAGTTCTTCGTCGCTCATCTTTTCGAGTTCCGCGTTGATTTTCTTCAAATTTTCTTCTCTGGTTGCCATTTTTATCAGTCTCCTTTAAATTTTTTTTAGGGTTTGCGTTGCTGTCGATTCAGCTTGTCCCTTGCGGCTCTGTTTTTTCTTTCTGTCCCTTATACGCGGGAGATCCGATTTCGTTACAAAGTCTAGCAAAAAAATTTTCCGCTGTCAAAAGATAAATTTTTGTCGGTGCATGTGTATGTTCAGAAGAATTGCTATCGCTAAAATGTTCGTCGTCAACGAGCTGATTCCGTAGCTCATAAGCGGCAGGGGAATTCCCGTTACCGGCATGATTCCCGTCGTCATTCCCACATTAACTAGCACGTGGAACGCCAGCATTGAAGTTATCCCGACTGCCAACAGCCGCCCGAACACGTCGCCCGCTTCCTTTGCTATCATTATCCCGCGCCAGAACACGACCAGATACAACAGCAACAGCACGACCGCGCCGACAAAGCCCAGTTCCTCGCCGACCACCGCAAAGATAAAGTCCGTGTGATTCTCCGGCAGGAAGTTTAATTGGCTCTGCGTGCCCTCGAATAAACCCTTGCCGAAAAGCATTCCTGAACCGATTGCAATTTTTGATTGGATGATGTGATAGCCGCTGCCCAAAGGGTCAACGTTCGGGTCAAGGAAAACCATGATTCGCATTTTCTGATATTCTTTGAGGAACTGCCACAGCACCGGCATTGCCGCTATCCCCGCGATGATTATTCCCGTGAACATTTTCCACGGCATGCCGCACGCTATCACCATGCCGAAAAATATCGCCATGAAGACAAGCGACGTGCCTAAGTCCGGCTGCTTTAAAACTAAAATGAACGGCAAACCCACGTAAAGCACTATCGGCAACAAATCTTGTATCGTGTTCAATTTGCCCATGCGCTCTTCCAAAATCGACGCCATGCAAATTATCATGATGAGCTTTGAAAACTCCGACGGCTGCAAACTTATCGGACCGATTTGAATCCAGCGTTGCGCACCCAATGCCGCGTGCCCGAACAACATGACCGCCACCAGCATTATCAAGTTAAAGATGTAAAGTTTATTGCCGTGCTGTGAAAGCCCGCGATAATCAAAGTTCATGAAAAGTATCGCGAGAATTCCGTTGACGACCGCGAAAATTCCTTGCCGTTGCACGAACCAAAAACGCTCCTCGTGCGGCGTGTTGATGTGTGTCGCGCTGGAGATTATCACCAAGCCGTATATAACTATCGCCGCCGCGCTTAGCAGTAAAGTAAAGTCCACGCGGCGAAGAAATCGTTTGCTGTCTGCTGAAAGTATTGCCAAGTTCTTCAACTCCTTACAAAAACCTAAATCGTGATTCTGCCGCTAAGAAAATTTTCCTGCTTTTTGCAACCAAAATTAATAAGTGATATAATCGCGCCAAAGGAGGAGTTAGTTTTAATGGAAAATGTATTCGACACGCTCACCGAACGCGGCTTTATCGCACAATGCACCGACGTTGACGAGGTAAAAAAATTGCTCGGCGAGGAGAAAGTTACGTTTTATATCGGCTTCGACCCCACGGCTGACAGCTTGCACGCGGGGCATTTTATCGCGCTTATGGCAATGGCGCACATGCAACGCGCAGGTCACCGCCCGATTTGTCTTGTCGGCGGCGGCACCGGCACTATCGGCGACCCGTCCGGACGCTCCGATTTGCGCAAAGTCATGACGGACGAAGTTATCGAACACAACTGCGAACAGTTCAAAAAGCAAATTGCCCGCTTTATCGACTTCAGCGACGGAAAAGCTTTGATGGTCAACAACGGCGACTGGCTCCGCAAGCTCGGCTATATCGACCTGCTCCGCGAAGTCGGCGCACATTTTACGGTTAATCGAATGCTCGCCGCCGAATGCTACAAGCAACGCTGGGACAAGGGCTTGACGTTCCTCGAATTTAATTACATGGTCATGCAGGCGTATGATTTTTACAAGCTCAACGGCGATTACGATTGTATTTTGCAGATGGGCGGCGACGATCAATGGTCGAACATAATCGCGGGCGTCGAACTCACGCGGCGCAAAACTGGCAGGGCGGCTTACGGCTTGACGAACAAACTTTTGCTCAAGTCTGACGGCACGAAGATGGGCAAGACTGCCGGCGGCGCACTTTGGCTTGACGCGGAAAAAGTTTCGCCCTACGATTTCTATCAATATTGGCGCAACGTCGACGACGCGGACGTTAAAACTTGCCTTAGTTTGCTGACGTTCGTGCCCATGGACGAGGTCAATCGCCTGTCAAGTTTGGAAGGCGCAGCGATTAACGAGGCTAAAAAAGTTCTCGCCTATGAAGTCACAAAACTTGTGCACGGGGAGGACGCCGCTAATCAAGCTAAAAAATCCGCCGAAGAAATTTTCTCCAACCAAAGCTCCGAGAATATGCCGACTGTCGAAGTCACGGACGCCGTCGGGAAAAAACTTTTGGACGTGCTCGCCGCCGCTAAAATTATCGATTCCAAATCGGAAGGGCGCAGACTCATCAATCAGAGCGGCTTGACTCTCAACGACAAAAAAGTTTCCGACCCCGATTACATTTTGCAAGCCGACGATTTGCCCGCCGTCATTCGCAAGGGCAAGAAGAAGTTTTATAAGGTGGTAAATGCATGAAAAAATTTTTTGCAACGCTGGCATTGTGTTTTATGCTCACGACGCCCGCGCAGGCGATTGATTCGCGCGTGGAAATGGCGGTTCAGTGGGCGATTGACATTGCCAACAATCAAAGCCACGGCTACTCGCAGGGCGCGGAAAGTGCAACGGCTAATAGACCCTACACCGGCTCCCGCGATGCTCCCGATTACGATTGCTCCTCGCTCGTCTACTACGCCTTCGACCACGCTGGCTTCAACATCATCGACAACTGGCGCAAAAATCCCGCTTACATGGCTCGCTACAACGGCAGGCAAAAAGTCGGCGACGCGGACACCATTTGGGCTGACTTGAGCGTTGACGGCGGCTGGAAAAAATTTTCGTGGGGCGAAGTTGCCGATAATCTTCAACGCGGCGATATTCTGTGTGCACCGCAAAGACACGTTGCAATTTATATCGGCGACGGCAAAACGGTTGAAGCTCGCGGCGTGAACAATCCGCGCGGCGGCGATTGGGCGACCGGCGACCAGGGCGGCGAAATTGATTTTTATGACGCTCAAGGTCGCGGCTGGGCTGAAGTTTACAGATACACGGGAGGTAATTAATTTATGTCAGGACATTCAAAGTGGGCGACGATTAAACGCAAAAAGGGAGCCAACGACGCGATTCGCGGGGCGATGACGACTAAAATCAGCCGCGAAATTACAATCGCCGTAAAAATGGGCGGCGCAGACCCGACCGGCAACATGCGCTTAAAACTCGCGCTGTCGAAGGCTAAGGCTAACAACGTCACAAAAGAAAATATCAACCGCGCGATTCAAAAAGGTTTGGGCACCTCCGACACTTCCAATTACGAGGAGATAACTTACGAGGGCTACGGTTCGGGCGGCGCGGCGTTGATGCTCGATATTTTGACGGACAATCGCAATCGCACGGCGGCTAATATTCGCCACATTTTTTCTAAGCACGGCGGCAACCTCGGCGAAAACGGCTGCGTCGCGTGGATGTTCAAGAAGAAAGCCGTCTTCACCGTCGACAAAGAAACTTTCGACGACGAGGATACTTTAATGGAAATTGCAATGGACGCGGGCGCGGAGGATTTTGAGGCGGACGACGATTCTTTCGAGATAACCGCCGCCCCCGAAGATTTTAACGCGATTGAAGCCGCACTCGCTGAGAAGGGCATTGAAACTGCCTCCGCCGAAATTACCCAAGTTCCCGATACGACCGTTGCGCTGGCTGATAAGGACGCCGAGAAAATGCAAAAGCTCCTTGACGCGCTCGACGAAGATGACGACGTGCAGAACGTCTACGGCAACTATGAATTTTAAATATTTTTCCGCGCCGCGACTGTGCAAGTATGCAAATATTTCGTTTGAATCCTTTAAAGAGCTTGGTCAATTAAAGCCGCCGGCTATCAAAACTTCTTACCCCGGCTTGGCGTTCGATTTTAATTGCGGCATGCGCTTGCAAATTCCCGCCGGCAACTGGCACGTCAAAATCCTCGACCATGACAGCGAAGTTGTCTGCTTCGACGAAGATATTTCCGACACGCTTTTAATCTCGCTGGAAAAATTTTTCGTGCGCTGGGAGTTTTTGCTCTGGCTTGACGGGCAGCTTGTCTTCCATCACCTCTACGACCCGACCGATTGGCGCGTTCATTTTTACTATTATCCTTCGGGCATGGGTGACAGAATTGTTTTGTTCCCTTATATGGAGGAGTTCCGTAAAAAGTGGCGTTGCAAAGTTTCTTGCAGTGTTGAACCGTATCTGCAGGAGATTATCAAGTTGTACTTTCCGGAAGTTGAATGTTCACCTATGCCAAATGATTCTTACGCGACGTATTTTCCTGTACCTGGATTTAGTCCGTTTTTTACGCCCGAAGAACTGCGCAAAGTTCCTATGGAAAAATTCGCTCAACAAATTTTCGGACTTCAACGCGCCGAGAAAATTATTTACTATCCAACTAAGCCGCGACAAATTATGGAGCCTTACGTCTGCATTGCCGCGCAAGCTTCCATTACGCCTAAAACGTGGCTCAATCCCGACGGCTGGGATACTGTCGTTGATTATCTAAATCAACTGGGCTATCGCGTGCTGTGCATTGATAAGAATCGCGAGCAAACCGACCACGGCATGACGGTTAAAATGCCCGACGGCGCGGAAGATTTCACGGGAAATATTCCCCTCAGCGAGCGAGTAAATCTCTTGGCTTATGCTGACTTTTTTATCGGCTTGTCGAGCGGCTTGTCGTGGCTGGCGTGGGCGGCAGATTGTCCCGTTGTTCTAATTAGCGGCATTACTCCCGCGTGGTTTGAATTCTCCACGCCGTATCGGGTCATCAATCGGCTTGTCTGCTTCGGTTGCCACAATGACATCAATCTCAAGTGGCCTGATTATGAACACTGCCCGCACCACAAGGGCACTGACCGCGCTTACGAGTGCTCCAAGAAAATTTCAGCGCGGCAAGTTATTCAGACGATTAATCAGTTGCTTGACGACAAACGAACTGGGCGGCTGAAGAATTCTAACTTTATTTAGGAGCTGGCAACTTGCATGGATTTTAAATATTTCTGTACACCGCGGCTAAGCGATTATCCTATGCCACGTAGACCCATGTTTGAACATCACGGCGAGCTGAAGCCGCTGGCAGTTCAAACGACTTATCCGGGTTTGGCGTTCGATTTTAATTGCGGCATGCGCTTGCAAATTCCTGCTGGCAACTGGCACGTAAAAATCCTCGACCACGACAGCGAAGTTGTCTGCTTCGACGAAGACATTTCCGACACGCTTTTAATATCCTTTGAAAAATTTTTCGTGCGATGGGAATTTTTGCTCTGGCTTGACGGTAAAATGCTCTTTCATCATATCTTCGACCCCGGCGATTGGAGTATTCATTTATATTTGCCGGAAAGAGCTTTGGGCGACAGCATCGTCCTGTTCCCCTACATGGAGGAGTTCCGCAAAAAGTGGCATTGCAAAGTTTCTTGCACTGTCGAGCCATATATTCAGGAACTTATCAAGCTGTACTTTCCGGAAGTTGAATGTTGCGCCAATCCCAAAAATTCTTACGCGACGTATTTTCTTTCGCAGGGTTTTCATACGGCAAATACTCCTGAAGAGACTCGCAAAGTTCCCATGGAAAAATTCGGTCAACAAATTTTAAACTTGCAACGCGCCGAAAAAATTATTTATCGTCCGACTAAACCGCGACAAATTATGGAGCCTTATGTTTGCATCGCCGCCCAAACTTCCATTACTCCTAAAACGTGGCTCAATCCCGACGGCTGGGATACTGTTGTTGATTACCTAAAGCAACTGGGTTATCGCGTGCTGTGCATTGATAAGAACCGCGAACAGACCGACCACGGCTTTACGGTTAAAATGCCCGACGGCGCGGAAGATTTCACGGGTGACATTCCACTCAGCGAGCGAGTAAATCTTTTGGCTTATGCGGAATTTTTTATCGGCTTGCCGAGCGGCTTGTCGTGGCTGGCGTGGGCGGCAGATTGTCCCGTTGTTCTAATTAGCGGCATTACTCCCGCGTGGTTTGAATTCTCCACGCCGTATCGGGTCATC
>JAFPVP010000031.1 GCA_017412925.1 Selenomonadaceae bacterium | reverse complement strand
CCTTCACGATTGATATACTCAACGTGCTGGACAGCCGAAATTTTTGTTCCATTGGGTTTCTTATCTGACTTGATACGAAAGTGATACATTGCCAATGAAGATATTCTTCCTTTCATGAGCCAACCGCAGGTTCAAGGAGCGAAGCGACTGGCAAATTTTTTGTAGCTGTTTTTCGCGTCAGAACGCGGGATTTTTGGCATTTCACTGCGTGAAATGCATAAATGAACATTTTCCGTAAAATTTACTTTCTCATATTTTAACACATCCACAAAAATCCGCGTGCACTCTTTTTGCACAAATTTTTGGGCATTGAGTGACAAACCATTTTTCTTGTGCTATAGTCTCTAAAAAAGAGAGATTTTTAAGTATTGTTTAGATTTTAGGATGATCTATAATGCAAGATATTGTTAAAAATGTTGTTGATATTATGAGGAGCAACTTTCCGAACGGGGTACGCGATGACTTCATTGATACGAGCAAAGTTTCGCGCATTTACTCGGTAAACAATAACGGAGAACACATTTCGCGCAATTACATTGTGGAAATTATTCGCGCAAATGGCATTGAGGACGGCGGGCGGTTTTATTTCATTTCCGACGAAAACGCCGAGAGTATTCGTCATTTTCTCGACGAAATTTTGAGTGCGAATTCAATCGCCTACTATACTAAAATTCACGAAAAGCATTCGGACTTTTTTGTTGCTACGCATGTTTTTTCGCCCGACGTTTTGAAGAAGATTTTACAAACAGCTGTTGGCGGACATTTTTATTTTTCAGAATTCTGCTCGGCGAAAAGGGCAGTGCGCCTTGATTATTTAATTGCGCAGATTTTTACGGCGGCAAAAACTTCGCTTTCGATTGTTGACTTGCAAGAAAAGTTGCCTTACGTCCCGCACGAAAAAATTTTGGAAGTGCTTTCCGACACGAAAAAGTATCTGCCGACGAGTGCGGGCAAGTTCATTCCCTTTTCCAAAATCCAATTCGATACGGACGAGATTGACGCCGCTAAAAAGCAAATTTCTCTGTACATTGACAAAGTCGGCTACGCGATTCCCGAAGATTATAGCTTGTCTTCTAACTTCGCGCTAAATCCCGAAGTCGCCGAAAAGGATATGCTCAACATTATCTACGAAAAATTTTTCTCCGAAGACTTCACAAAGCGCGGTAAACGCCTTTTCAAAAGAGGTACCCCCGGCAGAAAAAGTGCAACGGGTTCGTCAAATCGTTTTCGTGAATTCATCGGCGCGCAAACCGAAGATAAAAGCACTAAAAAGGGTTCAGTAAAAAATCGCTTGCGTGAATTTATCAGCGAGCAAACCGAATTGCCAACTGAAAAGCTTTTTGCTTTTGCTGAAACTTTAGGACTTACTCAAAAGGATACATTTACTATATTACCCGCTGCACATGAACAAATGGTTCGCGTTAATAAGGATTTCTTTGTCAAAGACGCGCTGATAACTTTTGACGTTGCCGAAGTCGACAAATCTTTAAGACCCTTCGTTAAGAGAAAAATTATCCCTCTGCGCGGCGTCACTAGCTTTACTGATTTTCCGCCGGTCAAAGGTTATTCGTGGAACTTATTTTTGCTCGAAAGTTTCCTGCGCAAGTACAGCAAAAAATACGTTTACGCCGCTCCCGCCCCCAACAGTGTGAACGCGGGCGCGATTTATCCTAATTCAATGGAGTTCGCGAATTATCTCGACGTTCAAGCTTCAGCAATTGTTCAAGAAAGGTTGCCGCTCGAAAAATCTGCCGTCGAAGAATTTTTAATCAATCAAGGCTATAGGGCAACGCGCATTGACAAAGTTACTGAGCGAGTAATTGCGCGAGCGCAAGAAATGATTGATGAGAGGCGTTAAAATGTACGCTTATAATTTCGACGAAGAGACCGGTGGCATTTTGCTGACAGATACCGAAGCTCCTATGTCTAAGGAGCCGCGCCCCGTCTACGCTGAAGAGATGAATATTTTGGGCTTTGACCGCCGCTGGCATTATGAAAATCAAAATGATGTTCCGTACCTTTGGGCGGAGGCTAGTAACTATTTTTATCGCGGGAAAAAAATTGCCGTCGTCAAGGGCGGTTCACTTTATGAAAAGCCCGCGCTTGATTTCGCAGAGGAAGACGGCTTGCCGGAAGGCGAAACGCTTTTGCCCGTCGACCTAAAGAAAATGTCCGAGAAAAATTTTGAGCTTATGGAGAACTTGCGCCAGGCGACCATTAAGCGCATTTACAATTATTGGCGGCGTATGCACAAACGGCTTGATTGTTTTCATGTAGCGTTCAGCGGCGGGAAAGATTCTGTCGTTCTGTTGGATTTGGTTAAACACGCCCTGCCGAAAGCCTCTTTTATCGTCGTGTTCGGTGATACGCACATGGAATTTCCTGACACGTATAAGATTGTTGAGTTTGTCGAAAAGCAATGCTCCGCTGAAGGTATTGGATTTTATCGCGCCGCGTCGAAGATGTTGCCCGAAGAGTCTTGGAAACTTTTTGGCGCGCCGTCGACTGTCTTGCGCTGGTGTTGTAGCGTCCACAAAGCCGCGCCGCAAACTTTGAAGATTCGCGAGATTTTAGGCAAGCCCGATTTCGTCGGAGCAGCATTTGTAGGGGTTCGCGGTGAAGAGAGCGTCAAGCGTTCCGGCTACGACGTGGAAAATATCGGCATGAAACAGCGCGGGCAATTTTCTCATAATTCGATTTGGGAATGGAACTCAGCCGAAATTTGGACTTATACTTTCATGCATGCCTTGCCCATTAACGAAACCTACAAGAAAGGCAATTCCCGCGCAGGTTGTCTTATGTGTCCAATGGCTAGCCAAAAGAAAAATTATTTCAATAGAAATTCTTATCCGCTTGAAACTCAAAAATACATAGATTTAATTCAAGCCCTGATTGACGAAGACAAAATCGATGATTACAAAACGTATTTATCATTTAACGGTTGGAATAGCAGACGAAACGGCAGAGATTTAAAAAATCCCTTGACCAATTACCGCGAAGAAATTGCCGGCGATTATCTTTATATCACCGTCACGGCTCCCAAAACCGATTGGCACGAGTGGATTAAAACTTTTGGCGAGCTTGCCTTTCCTTACGAAGTCAGCGAGGAGGAAGATAAAACTATCGTCGCGAAAGTCAATGTTGTTTACGACAAATCGCCCGCTATGAAAATTTTTAAGTCTGTCTTTCATAAGGTGGCGGCGTGCGTAGGTTGCGGCGTCTGCGAATCGAATTGTCGACAAGGCGCGATTTCTTTCAAGGACGGCTTGCATATTGACGAAAAAAAATGCGTCCACTGTCTGCAGTGTCATAACATTGAGAATGGTTGCTATCGCTATGATTCAATTCGTTTACCAAAAATTGGAGGTATCTCAACAGTGAAGGGATTAAATACTTTTTCTAATCATGCTCCTAAACCCGAATGGTTAAAAGATTTCTTTGACAACCCTAAGGAGTTTTTTGAAGAAAATACTTTAGGTACGGAACAAATTAGACGTTTTAAAGTTTTTTTGATTGATTCTGAACTTGTCGACAGGAAAAATAAAACTGCCACCGACTTTACCGAGCTTGTAAAGAAAATCGGCTGGAATACGGCGACGGCGTGGGGCTTGATTTTGGTCAATCTCACCTACAACAATCCGCAAATTCGCTGGTATATAGAAAATTTGCTTGTCAATGAAGGATTTACCCGCGAGGTTGTCGAAGAACGTTTACAAGCAGTTGGAGTTTCAAAAGGAAATATTTTATCTATCATCAATGCTTTTAAGAGGCTGTGCGAAATTCCGTTGGGTACAGAATTGAACTTCGGGACGACGACAAGCGACGGGAAAAATTTATCGACGTTGAAGCGCACCAAAGCGAAAGTCGACGACGGGCGGGTTGTCCTGTACGCGCTGTATAAATTCGCGGAGGCGACGGACGGTTGGTATCAATTCAACCTGTCGCGGCTAATGAGCGATACTGATTCGGCGGGCGTGAGTCCGGCAAAAATTTTCGGCATCGACCGCGACGAAATGCAACAATTCCTAAACGGGCTGTCGGCGAATTATCCTGACTTCATCAGCGCGACTTTCACCCACGACCTTGAAAAAATTTCGCTCGTGCCGGAAAAGACTTCGCAGGATGTTTTAAAATTGTTTGACCGTTGAGGAGGGGCGGCGTTGGATTACGAACCAAGTAAGTATCTTGAGTACTTCGAGATTGACGAGGGCTATTACCCCGAAATCAACGAAAGTTCTATCAAAGACCCGAAAAACAAATGGCAGTACACCTTTCCGCACAAGGATATTGTTGGGTTATTGAAAATGACTGAGCGTGCGTTGTCGCGTTCGGAAAAGAAAAGTCTGTGGCTTGAAGGCTCCTACGGAACGGGCAAGTCGCGTATTCTCTGGATGATGCAAAATCTTTTGTCGTGCCCCGAAGCCGACTTCGACGCCTATTTTGACGAATATGACAATTTGCGCGGGGAAATTGATTTGCGCGAACGCCTGCGCACAATTCGTAACGGCAAAATCATTATGGCGACCCGCTACGCCACCGGCGATATAACTTCCACGCGGAAATTAATTTTTGCTGTTTTCGAGAGTTTATCCGCCGCGCTTAAAAAGGGTGGTTGCAAATTCGACGGCGCAAAAACTCTTCGCGGCAAAATCGCAAGTTGGCTTGAATCCGATAGGGCTAATCTGGAAATGTTCCGCGCCAAAATTCAAAAGCCCGAATATCGCATGTCCGCAACTTTGGCAAGCCGGAGCGCGGAAGAAATTATCGAACGCCTCAAAAATCCCAACGCGGAAGTCTCTCTCCTTGTCGAAGATATTTTGAAACTCGGCGAGCGTGAAGGTATTTTGGCTTTCAATATCAACATGAAGGAATTGACAGAGTGGATTGCCGAAGTCATCGCCGAAAATGATTTGAAGGCGATTATTTTATTTTGGGACGAGTTCTCCAAGTTCTTCGGCAACAACCGTAATAATTTAGACGAATTTCAACGGCTGGCGGAGCTGTCGAATATCGCGTCGTTTTATTTGGTCATTGCAACGCACGAATCACAAAGTTTAGCCGGTGAGGGCGACCAAGCCTTTCGCATTGTCAGCGACAGATTTACGCACATGAATATCACAATGCCCGATAATATCGCACTTGAACTCGTCGGGCACGCGCTGAAAGTCAAAGACGTTGCTAAAACCGAATGGGAATATATTTCCGCCGCGTTGAGGGAACGCACTGCCGAGCCGCGCAAAACTGTTATGGACTTCGTTAAAATTCGCGACGAAAAAATTCTAACCGACATTTTGCCGATTCACCCGATAACAGTGATTTTGCTGAAAAATCTTGCGTCATACTTCGCCTCCAATCAGCGGAGTATTTTTAATTTTATCAAGAACAGCGACCCAAATATAAAAGCGTTCCAAGAATTTATCGCGACGAAAAGCCCCGAAGACGGTGACCTTTTGACGATAGATTATCTGTGGAATTTTTTTTACGAGAGCGGAACGGACGAACACGGCGGCAACGTCGGACGCATGAATTTAAAACCGTCAATTCGCGCAATTCTCGACTCTTACACGCTCAACAAAGACAGCTTAAATCTCGATGAACAAGTTGTTTTTAAAACTATTTTGCTTTTCCAGGCGATTGACCAAGAATCAGGCGGTAGCGTCGACCTTTTCCACCCGACAGAAAAAAATTTGGAACTGGCATTTACAGGCGTCGCCGATATGGAAAATGGACGCGCCGTCACCATCGCCAACGATTTAGTTCGCAAAGAATTTTTATTCAAGAAACCGAGCAGACCTGGTGAGCCGGATACTTTCGCGGCAATGGCTCTGGGCGGCGATTTTGCAGAAATTGAACGGCTGAAAAAATCTATTGCTGAAACCGTGAAGACTGCCGAACTTGTGGAAAATGCTAAGCTACTTGAAACGATAACTCTGACTGCGGCGCAAAAATTCCGCTATGTTCTGTACGCCGTGACCGCCGATAATTTCACGCTGACGATAAATCGAATCACTAACGAAAGGGAAGACTATCATATCAAGACGGTTGTTTGCTTTGCTCGCAACGAGGACGAACAGAATAGAATTTATAATCTTGTCGGCGGTGCAGTTCGTAACGAACGCTATCACAGGCTGGTTTTTATAGACGCGTCGTCCAATCTGATAAACCGCGAAGTCTTCACGCGCTGGATTGAAAACGCCGCGAACGAAAAATATTGGCGTAGCAAAGAACCTTCCCTTGCCGACAAAATGCAAAATAATGCCGCCGATTGTTTGAAGGAGTGGTATAACTCTTTCGCGGACGGCTCTTTTGTCTACTACCCTGCGACGAAAAATCCTAGCGACGAGCGCAACGGCATTTCCTGCCAAAGTGCGGACAAAATCACCGAAGAGCTTAAAGACAATGTGCGCCGCCTTTATCCTTATTCCTTCGATAGCGCGAATATCACAGACACGCTTTTTTTGTCTACAAATTTAAAGCGGCTTTCCGAAGCGGGCATAAAGCAGGAAGAATTTTCCATGCTCAAGGCGAATTCAATTAAAATCGTTCTGCGTGACGCGTGGCAAATGTCCGATAAGTATTGGGAAGTTTATCCCCATGCAAATATTTCGCGCTTGAAAATCAAACTCGACGCGCTGATTAAAAGCGGGATTGAAAAGAATTCTAATATCTCCTTCGATGATATTTTTAGTTGGCTGATTGAGCGCGGATTTATGCCGGTGAATATTTATGCATTTTTAACGGGCTTTTTGCTGAAAGAATATGCCGGCGACCCTTACCGATTCAGCGCGGGTATCGACGGCAATTTAGGCGGCGCAATGAGCGTCCAGAAGTTGGCGGAATGTATTAACGATAGTATCAAGCAGGCACTTTCGCCCATAAGAAATTATCGCCCGAAATATCTTGAGATTATGTCACCAAATCAGCGTCAGTTCATGGAGTTTGCGTCGGAAATTTTCGGCGTGGCGGAAGATGTTTCCATTGAGCAGAGTGCGCAGAAACTTCGCTTGAAACTAAAAAATTTAGGCTATCCGCTTTGGTGCTACGTCGACGCCGCGCAGGTCGATTATAAAAATTTTCTGCAACTGATAACGGAAATTGCCAATTCAAAGCAAGCAGTCAGTGTATCGGCTTTGGCGGAGCGTGCCGGACAATTTTTGAAGAATAATCCCGCCGCCTTCCAGGATTTGAAACTTTTCTTGACGGCTCAAAAGGGTTGCGAAATTTTTACCGATTTCGTTAAAAGCTTTGAAGACGGAATAATTTTCGACTTGGCTCAGGAAATTGGAATAGAAAATCCTGTCGCAGAATGTCAGCGGCGGATAACCGCTGGCGACGGCATTTGGTTGCACGATAGGGAAACCGCGATAGACGACCTAAAAAAAATGATTGTCGATTGGCAAATTGTCGCGCAAAGTCGTAATTTCGGCATTGACGGCAAGTCGCTTAATGACTGCGTAAAAAATTGGGCTGGGCATTGCCGATTCAATCTGAAAATCCCTGCCGACGTAATCAGCGATTATTATCCGGCGTTGAAAAATTTCTTCGCCACGTTGAAAGAAATTTGCGAGCGCGGAGAAATCCCCCAAAGCAAGAGGGAATTTTTTTTATGCCAACTTATAGACAATGCCGAAATTGTTCACGACGCACTTTCCGAGCCACTTAGAATTTTGCGCGACAAATATTCTTATCAGCTGACCGGCTTGAATGAAGAGGAAATTAAAGAGCTCCATAGTTGCTTGTCGAAGGATTCATTCACTGATTCGCAGGGACGCTATCATAAAAATGTTGATGATTTGGCGAAGAAGATAAAAAGTAAGCAGCTGAAGAATAAGCTCGTGGATTTGTGGCAATCGATTGCCGGAAATAATTCTCCGCGTGAATGGTCTAAAGTTCATCGCACGCCAATTTTGGCAATGGTTCCGCAATCGGAACAGGATACCGCACGAAAAGTTTTCAATGTCTTAATGGCAAATGCGCCGGAAGAAAAAGACGTTCAGTTTGCGATCGATTATCTTGAAAAGCGACCGCCGTATTTTGACGCGCTCAATGATAAACGGCAAATTGAAGAAGCTTTTCGCAAGGCGATTATCGACGAAGATTATCGCGTTTTGCTGGACGACAACGACGAAGTGCGCAACGAATTGGAGAGAAATAAAACTTCTGGCGACGCCTATCAATGGTATCCTAATCTGCGCGTGAAAGAAATCGTCGAGAAATTTGCCGAGAATAAATATTTCAGCGGTGGGGCTTGCGACAAAGTGACGGCGCGAGTTATGCGAATGTCTAATGAAGATGCGAAAAAACTTTTGATTGAATTGCTTGATAGAAATTATGAGGTCGGCTTGAAACTTTTAAGGGAGTCTTGAGCGTGGAGATTTTAAGCATTGCTGACGCCGTGAAAAAAATTCGTATTTACTTGAACCGTGACACATTGCGCCCGTACTTTGTTGTTTCGGACGGTAATGCCGATTTCAAAAAATTTCTCGACGACTTCGAGAGGATTTACATTTCTGACATTTGCACGGGCGATTTTTTACTTGATACTGATTTACTCGTTGAAAAGCTAGACACGCTGACAAATAACACTATTGTCTTCGGCTTAGGCGAGTATATTTTTTTCACTGCGCAGGAAGAAATTTTGCGGGCATTGCAAGACAAAAGCTTTAATCGGAAAGTTATCTTCGTCTTTCGGGGCATTGCGAACTTGTTGGAGCGTCTTGCCGACGAAGATTTTAAATTTCGGACGAATCAAATTTGCCGCATCGAAGGCAAAGTAAATTTTTCTGTCGTGAAGTATAATCCCGCGCTAAATTTTCCGACTGACGCCCAGAATTTTTCCGAACTGCTAAAGTTGATGGAGAGCGGCAAAACTTCGGCGACCGTGCAGACAAATTTGCCGCTGGGGAACGTGAAAGAAATAAATAACTTTTACGACGCGATTAAAAATCAGGAGCCGCATTTTAACATTTCCTCCGATGCGCTAAGTGATTGGCAGTGGCAAGAATATTTTTCTGATAATAATTGCGAAGGTTATCCTCCGGAACATTGGCGTAGCTTCGCGGCGGGATTCAAGAATAAAATTTCTAATCCGTACTTGCGCTTTGTCTTCACTCGTTCCGCAAACTTCGAGGCGTATTGTAAAAATTTGTTCTTCGCTTTGCTCGACGTTGAGGACGAAAGAACTTTTGATGAATTTTATTCGCTGAGGAAAGTCGCCGTCAAAAATATTTCGTCGCCGTATCTCGCCGATTATCTTAGACACTTAGAAAATCTTCCCGATGCCGTGAAATATCTGACGGATAATACTTCCGAAGAGCGTTGCGCAATGATTAAAGCCGTGCAGGGTAAAGAAAAAATTCCCGACGTATTCAAGCGAAATTATCCGGCAATGAGCGATTATCTGACGGATTACGATTTCGACGATGCGGAGATTACGAATTATTTTCGGCAGTATAAAAAAATTAAGCTGTGCAATGTCGACGACGAAAATTTTAAAAAGCGCGTGCGGGAGTTGGCGACGCAAAGACCGTATAATAAATTTGAGACGCGGCAAAAGATTTTGGATGACGCAACCCCGAAAGCAAAACTTTATTGGTTAGATGCGCTCGGCGTTGAGTTTTTGAGCTATATTAAGGCGCGGGCGATGCAACTTGAACTTTTCACGACGATAAAAATTGCGCGTGCAAATTTGCCGACGCTGACTTGCCAGAATAAAAATTTCTATGACGATTGGCAAGGCGATAAGTTCGATAAAAATCAGCAACTGGACGAACTGAAACATACGCCCGAAAATTTCGACGCGGACGGCAAATGTTCTGCGCCGACTTATATTGACGACGAACTTGCAATTATCGATAATGCGCTTGGAGAAATTAAAAATGATTTGGCAAATCACCACGCCGAAAAAATTATTCTGACTTCTGATCATGGAGCGAGTCGCCTTGCCGTAATGTTCGGGCGCGAAAACAAATTCAAAATGAATTCTAACGGCGAACACTCCGGACGCTGTTGCCCGATAAATGAGCTTGACGAAAAGCCGACTTGCGCGACGGAGGAAAACGGCTATTGGGTTTTAGCGAATTACGATAAATTTGCGGGCGGGCGATTATCGTCGGTTGAAGTTCATGGCGGCGCGACGTTGGAAGAAATTTTGGTGCCCGTGATTGAATTTACCTTGCAAGGCGCAAACGTTGAAGTTAAAATTTCTCCTGCGAAAAAAAATCCTGCACCGCTTAAAGAAATTAATGACGGTTTTGAATTTTTTGATTGACGAGGGCAAGCAATGGAAAATAGATTGAGAAAAATTTTCTCCGATATGGTTGTTTATAAAGATTTGAAGAACAGCAATTTTTTCTCCGCGCTAAGTTTGCCGTCATTTATGCGAGATTGGCTTTTGCGGCGATTCGAGGACGCCGACGGCAAATTTGAAGCAGACGAACTTTCCAATTTCATACGACGATTTATTCCGAAAAAAGACGATTGGAAAGCGATTAAGAGCCGCATTGTTATGGAAAATGAGCACGTAAAACTTTTGGCAAAAATTTCCATTGAGATTGACGTTGCCAATGGCGCGGCGTCGTTTTCCCTACCGGACTTTGGGCTTGCGGCTAAGGAAACTATGATTGACGACAATATTTGGTATCTCTACAAAGATGAACTGATTGGCGGGCGCGAAGTCTGGGGAATGATTGAGTTGGGTTATCGTCCGCCCGATTATGATGCTCGTCCGAAAATTCCTGGCAAAATTCGGCTATTGAAGTTCAAAAATTTTTGCCCGTATAAAATCGACTTGGATTTTTATAAAGACGCACGGAAAAATTTTTCGTTCGATGAGTGGCTACAAATTTTGTTGGGTGCGATTGATTACAACGCGGCGGGTTACGAGCACGAAGAAGAGAAATTGACAATGTTGACGCGGCTTTTGCCCTTCATCGAGAAGCGTTTAAATCTGATTGAGCTTGCGCCAAAGGGGACGGGAAAATCTTATGTTTTCGGGCAAGTCAGTCGTTTTGGTTGGTTGTCAAGTGGCGGAATCATGAGTCGCGCCAAAATGTTTTATGACATGCAGAAACGTCAAGAAGGGCTTGTCGCCTACAATGACTTCGTGACGCTTGACGAGGTACAGACGATTTCTTTCAAGGATACGGACGAAGTTCGCGCCGCTTTGAAGGGTTTTCTGGAAAATGGCGTCTACACGGTCGGTAATCACTCCAACAACGCCGACGCCGGAGTTATTTTAAGTGGCAACATAGCAAAGGCGACTATGGATATGGACGGCGTAACAAATATGTTTGACGAACTGCCAATGGTTTTTCACGAGTCTGCGCTGATTGAACGCTTTCACGGCTTTATCAAGGGTTGGAATATTCCGCGCATGAATGATGATATGAAAATTTGCGGCTGGGCTTTGAACTCCGAATATTTTTGTTCAATCTTGCACGAAATGCGCGAAGACGTCAGCTATCGGGCAATCGTCGATAAGCTCGTTAAAGTTCCGGAAAAAGCCGACACGCGAGATACCGCCGCGATTAAACGGATTGCAACGGCGTACTTGAAGTTATTTTTCCCGAACGTCCGTCGCGTTGAAGAGGTCGACAAAGAACTTTTCAACCGCTATTGTTTGGAGCGTGCTTGCCAAATGCGCTCGACGATTAGAAAACAACTTGCCCTGCTCGATATTGAATACGCCGGCAAAACTATTCCGAAGTTCGAGGTAATTTAATTGGCTAAGAAAACTTTCAGTTGCATTGCTTGCGGTAAACGCCCGCTTACCAAAAACGAAATCGGCATAAACAAAAAACTCTTGGGCATGAAGTCCAAGAATTTTTATTGCATTGAATGCTTAGCGAATTTTTTGGAAGTCGAGCCGCAAGACATTTTAGACAAGATTGAGGATTTCAAAAATGACGGTTGCAAACTCTTTGAATAAAATCATTTACGCTGACAACGCCGCGACAACTAAAATTGACGATGACGCTTTAGCCTTGATGTTCGACCTACAGAGAAATTTTTTTGCGAATCCTTCTGCGGCTTATAAACTCTCGCGTCCGCTAAAAAAAATCCTAAAGGAGTCGCGGGAGAAAATCGCTTCTTGCATTAACGCCGAGCCGCAAGAAATTATTTTCACGTCAGGCGGCACTGAGAGCGACAACTGGGCAATAAAATCTGCTGTGCTCGCGCATTTGAGCGAACATCCGAATATAATCACTTCCGCTATTGAGCACAAAGCAATTTTAAACTCCTGCGCGGCAATAGAGAAACTTGGTTGCACAGTGACGAAATTGACCGTTGATAAATTCGGCGAAGTCAATCCCGCTGACTTGCAGAAAAAGATTTTACCCCAAACGAAGATTATTTCCGTCATGCTGGCTAATAACGAAGTCGGCACGATTCAGCCAGTTAAATCGCTTGCGGAAATTGCGCACACGTCAGGAAAAACTTTCCACACAGACGCGGTGCAAGCAGTCGGTCACATTCCCATTGACGTTAAGACTTTAGGTATAGACATGCTTTCAGCCTCCGCTCACAAGTTCAACGGTTCAAAGGGAATAGGCTTTCTTTATGTTCGCGACGGGCTGAAAATTGCACCTTACATTGACGGCGGCGGGCAAGAATTTTCACGGCGTGCGGGAACTGAAAATGTTCCTGCGATTGCGGCTATGGCTCTCGCTCTCGAAAAGAATTGCCGCGACATGGAAAAGAACGCCCAAAAACTTTCCGCTTGTACAAAAATTCTTCTTAACTGCCTGCAAAGTAACGGAGTCGATTTTATTTCAAATGGTGGCGAAAATCGTTTGCCTGGTCATTTAAGCTTGTCGTTCAAAGACTGCGACGGCGAAACGCTTTTGCATAGACTGGACTTGAAAAATATTTGCGTCGCGACCGGCTCGGCTTGCAACTCTAAGCAAACGGAAATTTCTCACGTGTTGCAAGCTTTAAAAGTTCCAGGAGATTACATTCGAGGGACAATCAGAATTACCTTTGGAAAAGAAAATTCATGTGATGACGCTAAAACTATTGGTAATCATTTAGGGATTGTTGGTAAAGTCATGAAATGAACTTTCGACTAATTTTTTCTGTACTAACAATAAAGCAGAAATGCCCCGTAGACGCTCTAGAATCGCCTACAAGGGGCGTTTGAGGGCTTACACGAGTAGAGGTATACCAAAAGCCAAAAATAAACGCCTTAAAATCGATTTCCGGATTTTACTAACACGCTCTAATAAAAATTTTGCAACCTTGTCAAAATCAGCAGTTTTTGATAAGGTAACTCACAGTGGTTATCAAAATTGGCACTTTTTGACAAGGCGGTAAAATCATGGAATATGAGTCCTTAAGCAAAATTTATTACAAACGTCCTGCTGAACATAACAAAACTTATTTCGAGCGGTTTAACTCGCCGCTAACTCGGCATTTCGACTTCCAAATACAAGGGTATAAGCATCGGAACAAGCATCCGGCTTTTTTTTGTTACACGGAAGAATTTACTGTGCTTATGGAGAAAATCTACAAGAAACACGAAGACTTATTGCAAGCCTTGCAAGCCGTACCGCCTTTGGTGTTAGAGCAATTCATTCTGTCCAGCGTTGTGGACGAAGTTCGGGCAACCAGCAACATCGAGGGCATTCATAGCACACGCAAGGAAATAAAAGAAGTTGTCAGCGGAACCGTACAGTCTGCACGCTTCTCCAGCATTGTCGACAAATACAAGAGTATCTTGACTGACTCCACGCCAATGCAATTCAAAACTTGCGAAGATATACGAGCTTTCTATGACGAGTTCATCCACAAAGAAGTCACTGCCAACGACCCGACTCACAAGCTGGACGGCGATTTATTCAGGCGAGACTCCGTAGACATAACTTCAGGTTCCGG
>JAFPVP010000002.1 GCA_017412925.1 Selenomonadaceae bacterium | reverse complement strand
ATTGACACGGCTCCGCTCGTCGCGCCGAACGTCAAGCCGCGTTATCGTCATCCGGGCGACTACAACATTTTGGCGGCGAGGCTCGGTTGGTTGCCGGCTTATCCGTCCTTCAACAAGAGCGGACAGAAAATTTTCGACGAGGCGAAGGCGGCGGGCTTTGAAGGCATTGACGGCATAAGGAAATTTGTCGCGCAGTCGCTCAAAAACAAGTCGCTTGAGTTTGCTTGGGAGGATCCCGACGCGCCCGAAAACTTTCCGCGCAACATGTTTATCTGGAGAAATAATTTAATCGGCTCGTCGTCGAAGGGTCACGATTATTTTTTGAAGTATCTTCTCGGCACGCGCAACAGTCTTTTCGCGGAGGAAGAATCAATCGTTAAGCCCGAAGAAATTAAATGGCGCGACGAGTCCGAACTTAAAAAATCGGGCGGCGCACTTCAGGGCAAGTTGGATTTGCTCGTCGATTTGGATTTCAGAATGGCGGCAAGTGCGCTTTACTCCGACGTTGTCCTCCCGACCGCCACTTGGTACGAGAAAGACGATTTGTCTTCGACGGACATGCACCCGTTCGTTCACCCGTTCCAAGCCGCCGTCGACCCGCTGTGGGAAGCCAAAAGCGACTGGGATATTTTCCGCACGCTCGCCAAGGCGGTTTCCAAAGTTGCGACGGAAGCGAAGTTGCCCGTTTACAAAGACGTGTTCGCCGTCCCGATTCAACACGACACCGAAGGCGAGACCGCTCAACCCGAAGGAAAAATTTTGGATTGGAGCAAGGGCGAGTGCGAACCGATACCAGGAAAAACCATGCCCGCTATCGCAATGATTGAACGCGACTACACAAAACTTTACGACAAGTGGATTGCCCTCGGCTCGAACATTCAAAAAGGCAACGGCATGAAAGGTTTGGGCTGGGCGTCTGATGATTTGTACGAAGAAATTCGCACGCGCAACGGTATCGTCGAGGACAAAAATTTAATTTCTTATGGTATGCCGTCGCTGTTCACCGCCGAGCAAGCCGCCGATGCCGTCATGGGTCTTTCGACGACGACGAACGGAAAAGTTGCCGTGCGCGCGTGGAAAGATTTGGAACGCAAAACGGGCTTAAGCGACCTTACCAAACTTGCCAGCGACAGAGAGAGCGAACGCTTTACTTTTGAAATGCTTGCCATTCAGCCGCGCGAAACAATCACGTCGCCGACTTTCACCGGCTCGAATCAAAATCGCCGCTTCACTCCGTTTTCCGTGAGCATTGAGCAGCTCGTGCCCTTCCGAACAGTCACGGGGCGTCAGAGTTTTTATCTCGACCACGAAATGATGTTTGAGTGGGGCGAGGCGATGAGCGTTTACAAACCGATTCTCGATTTTAAGCCGCTGAAAAATCCGCTCAAGACTTCCAAAGAAATCACGCTGAAATTTTTGACGCCGCACAACAAATGGTCAACGCATTCAATGTATTTCGACAGCCAACAACTTTTGACGCTCTTCCGCGGCGGACAAACCGTTTGGCTCAACGAAAAAGACGCGGCGGAAATCGGCGTTAAAGATAATGACTGGTGCGAAGTTTATAACAGAAATGGCGTCGTCATTTCTCGCGCGGTCGTCAGTCCGAGGTTGCCTCGCGGCGTCATGTTCATGTATCACGCGCAAGACAGACACATTAACGTTCCCATGTCGAAAATTTCCGGCACACGCGGCGGCACGCACAACACCCCGACGCGAATTCACATGAAGCCAACGCACATGATTGGCGGCTACGGTCAGCTTAGCTACGGCTTTAATTACTACGGCACGACCGGCAACCAGCGCGATATTTATGTTGTCGTTCGTAAAGCTCAAGAGGTGATTTGGAATGAAGATTAAAGCGCAAGTCTGCATGGTGATGAATCTGGACAAATGCATAGGTTGCCACACCTGCTCCATCACCTGCAAAAATGTTTGGACGAATCGCCCCGGCGCGGAGTACATGTACTTCAACAACGTGGAGACAAAACCCGGCATCGGCTATCCGAAAAATTGGGAAGACCAAGACAAATGGAAGGGCGGCTGGGAACTTGACGGCGGCGATTTGGTTTTAAAGACGGGCTCCAAACTCGGACGGCTCTTGAAACTTTTTTATCACCCCGAACAGCCCGAACTCGACGATTACTACGAGCCGTGGACTTACGATTATGAAACGCTAATCACTTCGCCGCGCAGGAAACATCAGCCGGTTGCGCGTCCGCGTTCGCTGATAACTCAACAGCGCATGGAAATTAAGTGGGGTCCGAATTGGAACGACGACTTAGCGGGCGGCGACGACGTTCGACAAGATATTAACCTTAAAAAAATCGGCGAGGAAATTGCGCTGGAGTTCAGCGATATTTTCATGAAGTATTTGCCGCGAAATTGCAATCACTGCTTAAATCCCGCGTGCGTGGCGGCGTGTCCGAGTGGCGCGATTTACAAGCGGGAGGAAGACGGCGTTGTCCTCGTGAGCCAAGATATTTGTCGCGGCTGGCGTCATTGCATACCCGCCTGCCCCTACAAAAAAATTTATTACAACTGGAAGACCAACAAGGCGGAGAAGTGCACGTTCTGCTATCCGCGCCTTGAAAACGGTTTGCCGACGGTTTGCACGGATACTTGTGTTGGGCGAATTCGTTACATGGGAATTTTGCTTTACGACATGAACGGCGTTTTGGACGCGGCGAAGACTGACAATCCGCAGATGATTTCCGCGCAAATGCTCGGCTTGATTAAAGACCCCAACGACCCTGAAGTTATCGAATCTGCGCGGCGTGAAGGAGTCTCGGAGGCTGTACTCAACGCGGCAAAAGTTTCGCCGGTCTATCAGCTCATCAAAGGCTGGAACTTAGCACTGCCGCTCCACCCCGAATTTAGAACGTTGCCGATGGTTTGGTATATCCCGCCGCTGTCGCCGATTACAAAAAAATTCGAGGACAAAGTTTATCTGCCGCAATCGGAAGCAATGCGAATCCCCGTAAAATATTTGGCGGAACTTTTCACGGCAGGCAACACGCAATTAATTTTGCAGACGTTGCAGAGATTGTTGGACATGCGGACAGTCATGCGTTGCAAGGAAGTGGGCGAGGCTCCGCCGCAGAATTTGGAGTTCGACGTTTACGAGTACGAGAAAATGTACAAGCTCCTTGCCATTGCGAAATATTCCGAGCGAATCAAATTGCCGGCGGGCTTGCAGGGCAAAACTCATGAACAGTTGCGCGAACTTCAAGGCAGTGCGGGCTACGTTTGCCCCGGAGGTTTCTGCTGATGGACGAGTACAAAATCATTTTAAAAATCGCGGCGTTCCTGCTTGAATATCCCGACGAAAATTGGCGGAAAGATTTTCCAGAATATCGCGACGCGGCAAAAAATCTCAAGGCGGCACAGACGCGCGACGTTTTGCTTGATTTGTTTGATTACGTCGAGCAATTCGGAGCCAAAGAATATGAGCGCGAATACGTCCGCAAATTCGACTTCTCGCAGAACACGAATCTTTACTTGACGACGCACAACCGCACAGATTTTGGCAAGCAGTCAAATGAAATGCTTGACTACAAAAAATTATTTTTAGAGAACGGCTTCGACCTGCAGAAGGAATTGCCCGACTATTTGCCCGCGCTGTTGGAGCTGGCAATAAACGTCGAGCCCGCGCAGGCTAAAAAAATTTTAGAGACGGCACGCCCGAAGATTGAACTCCTGCGCGAACGATTCATCGAGGCGAAGTTGCCGCAAGTCTTCCTGTTGGACGTGATTTTATCCCAGCTTTCGACCTTGGAGGTGACGAATAAATGAGTGGATTTTTTTGGGGAGCCTTGCCCTACATCGCCTTTGCAGTTTTGATTCTCGGCACGGCTTACCGCTATTGGACGGGCGAGCGCGGCT
>JAFPVP010000030.1 GCA_017412925.1 Selenomonadaceae bacterium | reverse complement strand
GCGAACATGCTCTATCATGCTGACTTTTTTATCGGACTTGGAAGCGGGCTGTCGTGGCTGGCTGATGCCGTAAATTGCCCCGTGGTGATGATTTGCGGCTTTTCTCAAGATTGGTTTGAATTTTACACGCCGTACCGAGTAGCCAATCGCAAGGTGTGCAACGGCTGTTTCAATGACATTCGTGTCGATTATATTGGTAACCTTTGTCCTTATCACAAGGATACGCCGCGTGAGTTGGAGTGCCAGAAAAAAATTTCGCCGCGCATGGTGATTGAGACCATTGAACGCTTGATTGTCGACAAAAACTTGACGCCGCCCGCGCTGAATGCTTAGGAGGATTTTGTATGAAGCTACATTTTTTTACTGTGAGGGACATTGAAGACTACCGTAAATACTATCAACATTCCAAAGATGCACATGACCTTCTCAAAAAGACAAAGGCGCGTACAGTGGAAGAATTCGACCAAGAATTTCTATGCTATTACATAAGACGTTTACTTGGCATGCCAGGAGGAATTTTTGAATCGCGGATTTGGGGCGACACAGGCTTCCCAGGCTTACGCTTGGATTTTAACTTTGGTTTACGTCTTGACATACCAGAGGGCAATTTCCGCGTTAAGGTTAGCGATTTCGACAGCGGGCAAATCTTTTTCGATAAGTACATCTCCGGCGGCAGGTTACTTTCCGTAGATCAATATTTTGTTCGCTGGCACGTCGAAGTTTTTTTGAACGAAGAAAAAATATTTACGCACACGCTCAATCTTGAAGGGCAGCCCGTTGCCATTAGTCTTATTAGTGGTGTGTTGGGCGACACAATCGCCTTCTTGCCGTACCTCCGGGAATTTCAAAAGGTTCATCGTTGTAATTTGTCTGTCTGTCCAAATGACAGTTCTCGTGAACTTATTGCAAAATTATATCCTGACATAAAGCTAATAGAGGAGATCGACTTTAAAACTTACGCCACGTATTATCCGCTGATGATATTTTCAGGCTTGCCTTTTACACCAGCAGATTATCGCAACGTGTCAATGCTCCGCGTAGGCGGTGTTCTTCTCGGAATAAATTATCTGCCGCCGAAAGCTGAATTCAAACCGACGGAGCCGCCCGTCACCGACGAGCCTTACGTGTGCATTGGTGTACAGTCCTCTGTAAATCGCAAGTGCTGGTTGTACCCCGGCGGCTGGGATATTGTCGTTGATTATCTGAAAAGTTTAGGCTATCGAGTTTTCTGCATTGATAAGAGTGCCAAGCAAAAAAATGACGGCTTCACGATATGCAAGCCCGACGGCGCAGAAGATTTTACAGGCAACCGACCGTTGCTGGAGCGGGCGAACATGCTCTATCATGCTGACTTTTTTATCGGACTTGGAAGCGGGCTGTCGTGGCTGGCTGATGCCGTAAATTGCCCCGTGGTGATGATTTGCGGCTTCTCTCAAGACTGGTTTGAATTTTACACTCCGTATCGCGTCGCCAATCGCAAGGTGTGCAACGGCTGCTTCAACGACATTCGCACTTCCTTTACAATTATATTTTGTCCATACCACAAGGATACGCCGCGTGAGTTGGAGTGCCAGAAAAAAATTTCGCCGCGCATGGTCATCAATGCCATCGAACGCTTGATTGTCGACAAAAACTTGACGCCACCCGCGCTGAAAAATTTACAGGGGGCTTTCTCATGAAGCTGCATTTTTTTTCCGTAAAAGATATTGAAGATTATCGAAAAAGTTACTCCTATTCTAGGAAAGTATGCCAAATGTCAAAAACTTCCAAAGCACGCTCGCCGGAGGAATTTGACCAAGAATTTTTCTTTGAATATGTGAAAAGAATGGTAAATTTACCTCAAGAAACTTACGAATCGCGGATTTGGGGCGACACAGGCTTTGACGGCTTGCGCTTAGATTTTAATTTTGGTCTGCGCCTCGACATACCGGAGGGCAATTTCCGTGTTAGGATTAGCGACTTTGACAGCGGGCAAATTTTTTTTGACAAATACATTTCCGGCAGCAGGTTAATATCGGCGGAGCAATATTTCGTTCGCTGGCACGTCGAAGTTTTTTTGGACGCGGAGAAAATTTTTGACCACACGCTCAACCTTGAAGGGCAGCCAGTTGCCTTGATGATTACAATCCCTCCGCTGGGCGATGTCATTTCTTTTTTGCCGTATCTTAGGGAGTTTAGAAGAATTCACCGCTGCAATTTATCCGTCTATGTCGATGAAAATTTCCGCGAACTCGTTAAGCAACTTTATCCGGATATTAAATTGATAGACGAGATAGACTTTAAAACTTACGCTACGTACTATCTTCATATTCTGTCGACACCTTTTCCGCTGATACCCGTCAATATTCGGTTTATGCCGATGAACAGAACCGGCGGAATGTTGCTAGGAATAAATTATCTGCCGCCGAAAGCTGAATTCAAACCGACGGAGCCGCCCGTCACCGCTGAGTCCTACGTCTGCATTGGCGTGCAGGCAAAAAGTGCTCGCAAATGTTGGCTGTATCCCGGCGGCTGGGATATTGTCGTTGATTATCTGAAGAGTTTGGGCTACCGTGTCTTTTGTATCGACAGGAATGCTAAGGAAGAGAACGACAACCTTACAATTTGCAAGCCCGACGGCGCAGAAGATTTCACAGGGAATTATTCATTGCTGGAGCGGGCGAACATGCTCTATCACGCGGACTTTTTTATTGGGCTTGGGAGCGGTTTATCGTGGCTGGCTGATGCTGTGAACTGTCCCGTCGTAATGATTTGCGGCTTCTCGCAGGATTGGGCTGAATTTTATACGCCATATCGAGTGGCTAATCGCAAGGTCTGTAACGGCTGCTTTAATGACATTCGCGTTAATTATATCTATGAATTTTGTCCTTATCACAAGGATACGCCGCGTGAGTTGGAGTGCCAGAAAAAAATTTCGCCGCGCATGGTGATTGAGACCATTGAACGTCTGATTGTCGACAAAAACTTGACGCCACCTGCGCTGAAAAATTTATAGGGGGCTTTCTCATGAAATTGCATTTCTTTAGCGTAGGGAACATTGAAGATTACCGAAATAATTATAGCTGTTATAAAGTTGCTAACGACATTCTCAAAGAGACGCCCTCACTGACGAAGGAAGAATTAGACCAAAAAATTTTTTTTAATCATGTAAGTACGGTCACTGAAGCACCTAAAGGGATTTTAGAATCGCGGATTTGGGGAGACACAGGCTTTCCTGGTTTGCGGTTGGATTTTAATCTCGGACTGCGCTTGGACATACCCGAAGGCAATTTCCGCGTTAAGATTAGCGATTTTGATAGCGGGCAAATTTTTTTTGACAAATACATTTCCGGCGGCAGATTAATATCGGCGGAACAATATTTCGTTCGCTGGCACGTCGAAGTTTTTTTGGACAACGAGAAAATATTTACACACACGTTCAATCTTGAAGGACAACCCGTCGCAATTCGATTTCGGAGTCCTTTATTAGGCGACCCGCTTGCCCTCTTGCCCTATCTCAGAGAATTTCAAAAGGTTCACCGCTGTAATTTGTCTGTTTGTCCGGATAATAATTTCCGCGAACTTATTGCACAACTTTATCCCGACATAAATCTGATTGACGAGATAACCTTTAAAACCTATGCAACTTATTATCCGTGCATGTTGATTTCACCTATGCCGTTTACACTGGCTGATTATCGTAAAATGGCGTTGAATCGAATCGGCGGGCGGCTTCTAGGTGTAGATTATTTGCCGCCTAAAACAACTTTCAAACCGACTGCGCCGCCCGTCACCGGTGAGCCTTACGTGTGCATTGGTGTGCAGTCCTCTGTAAATCGCAAGTGCTGGTTGTATCCTGGCGGTTGGGACATTGTCGTTGATTACTTGAAAAGCCTCGGCTACCGAGTTTTCTGCATTGATAAGAGTGCTAAGCAAAAAAATGACGGCTTCACGATATGCAAGCCCGAAGACGCGGAAGATTTTACGGGGAATCATTCATTGCTGGAGCGGGCGAACATGCTCTATTATGCGGACTTTTTTATCGGACTGGGGAGCGGTTTATCGTGGCTGGCTGATGCTGTAAACTGTCCCGTCGTGATGATTTGCGGCTTCTCGCAAGACTGGGCTGAATTTTACACGCCGTACCGAGTAGCCAATCGCAAGGTGTGCAACGGCTGTTTCAATGACATTCGCACCTCTTTTGTAGTTAATTTTTGTCCATACCACAAGGATACGCCGCGCGCTTTGGAGTGCCAGAAAAAAATTTCGCCGCGCATGGTTATCAATGCTATCGAACGTCTTATTGTCGACAAGAACTTGACGCCGCCCGCGCTGAAAAATTTTTAGCGCAGAGCTGGAGATAACTGCAGGCAGGAAAAAATTTTTTCCTGTCTAATTTTTTTTGCGTGTTAAAGGAGAGTGAGTGGCATGATTTATCGCGAGCTGGGCAAAACGGGCTTGAAGGTTAGCGAAATCGGCATGGGCTGCGAAGGCTTCGGCGAGGAAAATTGCGCGATGACGAAAAAACTTTTCGACGTGGCGGAGGCGGCGGGCGTGAATTATTTCGACCTGTATACCTCCAACCCCGCAGTGAGAAAAGCAGTCGGCGAGGCTCTGCGCGGGCGGCGTGAAAAATTTATCGCGCAATCGCATATCTGTTCCGTGTGGCAGAACGGGCAATATAAACGGTCGCGCAAACTTAAAGAAGTCGTCGCGGGCTTTGAAGAATCTTTGGAGCAGTTGCAGACGGATTACATTGACGTTGGCATGATTCACTACTGCGACGCGCTCGACGATTGGGAGAAAATTGTTTCGGGCGGCATTTTGGATTACGTGCGCGAATTAAAATCTTCGGGCAAAATTCGGCACATCGGCATGAGCAGCCATAATCCGCAAGTCGCACTTAAGGCTGTGGAGAGCGGCGCGATTGAAGTTTTAATGTTCAGCGTCAATCCCTGCTACGACTTGTTGCCCGCCTCCGAGGACGTGGAGCAACTTTGGAACGCGGAAAATTACGCGGGCAATTTAACGAACATGAATCCCGACCGCCAAAAACTTTACGAGACGTGTCAGCGGCTGGGCGTGGGCGTAACCGTCATGAAATGTTTCGGCGGCGGCGATTTATTGAACGCGGAACTTTCTCCTGCGGGCGTGGCGTTGACGGCGAATCAGTGCATTCACTACGCGCTTAGCCGACCGGGCGTCGCCGTGGTTTTGGCGGGCGCGCATTCCGTCGAACAACTCAAGCAGAGCATTTCCTACGAAGACGCCACCGACGAGGAAAAAGATTACGCGCTGACTTTTGCCAGCTTCCCGAAAATTTCTTGGGAAGGGCATTGCGTTTACTGCAGTCACTGTGCGCCGTGCGTCAAGCAAATTGACATTGCCTACGTCACGAAATTTTTGCACTTGGCGGAGACGCAAGCGACGATACCCGAAACTGTCCGCGAACACTACGCGGCATTGAAACATCACGCGGGCGAGTGCATTCAGTGCGGCGTCTGTGAAACGCGCTGTCCGTTCGGCGTCAACATTCGCGAGAACATGAACAAAG
>JAFPVP010000029.1 GCA_017412925.1 Selenomonadaceae bacterium | reverse complement strand
GCGTAAAGAATTTGAATCAGCAGAAAATCGACGACGCGCCCGCTGAAAACTAAATCGCCCCAAACGCGCAAAATCGCCAGCCCGAAAAAGAACGATACGACCATGCACGCCGAATACGGCAAAATTCTGCCGAGCAAATCCCACGGCGTTCCGTCGAGTAAAATTTTATCGAGCTGTTTTGTTAAGCGCAGGCGTGGCACCATTCCGATTGTCGCGAAGACAAAAAACATTGAGCCGAAGAAAAACAAAAATCCTTGCGTCTGCGTGTTCGACGTGGAGCCGGCAGGATTGAATAAATTTCTGTCGTTGAGCGTCAAGCCGCCGCTCGTGCCGCTTGCCATCGCGTTGTTAATCGCAAGCAGTTCATTCATTGCAACTTTAATGTCAGCGGTCTGCGCGGTGTTCGAGTTGTCGTAAAAAATTCCGACGGGCGCGGCGTCTCCGTTGTAAAAACTTTTCTCCAAACCCTGCGGCAGATAAATCACGGCGTCCGCCTCGTCACGATAAAAAAGTTCTTCGGGCTTCGTTGAGACGTTGATAATCGCCTTAACGCGCATGTACTCGGAAGAATCAATTTGCGTGACGAGTTCGCGGCTGAAGCGGGAGTTGTCCAAATCGATAACGATAACGGGCGCGTCCTTTGCGAAATTGCCCGCGAGCAACACGCTCAAAAACACGCTGATAATCATCGCCACGGTCAGGCAAACTTTTTCGTAAGGCATGCCCTTGCCGCTGAACAAAAATTTCGTTTCGTCTTTAAGAGAATTTATAAAGCCCATTTTTAAAGCTCCACCGTCACTGTTTGCCCCGCCAAAACTTTTTCGGGCTCGTCAATGTAAATGCGCACTTGGAACGCCGACAAATCCGCCTGTCCTTTTTCCCGCGACTGCTTTAAATCCGCGAAGCCTGGAGCTTGCGTCAGTAGCCGAATCGTTCCGCGAACTTCTTTATCGCCCGCGACCGTCCTGCCGATTATTTCGTCGCCCTCGCGCAGATTGACCGCTTGCTCCTCCGAAAGATAAATGTCGTAGTAAACGCGCTTTGATTCAAGCAAAATTACGGGCGTGTTCGGAGAAATCATCTCGCCCTGCTTTTGGAGGATTGATAAAATTTTCCCGTCCTCTGGCGCGTGCAAAGTTAATCTGGACTTTGCGACTTCCAATTCTTTAAGCTGAACTTCCAACATTTTTTTCTGCTGAGTGAGCGCGGCGATGTCGTTTTGAATATTTTCCGCCGAGGCGCGCTCCTGTTCTATTGTCGGCAAGCTCAATGAATCCGTCGCGCCCGTGTCCGCCACGCCCGCTAAAAGTCTGTCGAGCAGTTGCTGTTGCGTGTCGACGTTGGCTTTTGCTACGTTCAAAGCGGTCGTCGCGTCGTCGAGCTGTGATTTTGCAATCGCGCCTTCCTTAAATAGTTCTGTCTTGCGTTTATAATCGAGTTCGGCATTGGAGAGCGTCGCCCTTGCCGCCGAGACTGCGCCGCGTTGGCTGTCGATTTGCCGGAAAGATTGCTGCTCGTCGTTTGTGACTTTAAAAAGGCTCGTGCGCATGTTGCCCGAAGTCGAATTTATTTGCGCGTCGAGTTGAGCGATTTGCGCCGTGAGTTTTTCAATCGCCAAATCCGTGTCCGTCGCGTCGAGTTCCATGACGACTTGCCCAACTTTAACTTCCTGCCCTTCGCGAACTGCCTCGTTAATCAATCTTCCGCCCACCGAATCGAACGACAACTTGACTTGCTCCGCCGTCAAAATTCCGTCCTTCTTTAGCGTGGCGAGCACCACCGCATCGTTGCCGCGATACATTAAAACCACGCCGCTTACAATCAACAGCGCGATAAATAAAATTCCTGCCCGAATTGCCTTGCGTCTTGAGCCCATGAAAAATTCCTCCGTCAAAAATTTTTCCCATTGTACCAAATCGCCGCCGCGTCATGTAATAGCCCACGCAAAAAAAAATCTCGCCGAAGCGAGACGCTAGATTTTATTTGTAGATGTCGTTGCGTTTGTCGACGTTGACAATCAGAATAATAATTTTGTCGTCTTGAATTTCAGCCACGAGCCTATAGTTGCCGACGCGATAACGCCAGTATCCTTCCCATTCGCCCTCAAGCGGTTTGCCTGTATGCCGAGGATTTTCGCAGCCCTCTAAATTCTTTTCTACCCAATTTTTAATTCTCTTACGAACGGGCGGATCAAGTCTTTCAAGTTTTTTCTCGGCTAATTTTTTATATTTGACTGAATACTTCATGTCTTAAGCCTCCGCCAAAGTTCTTCGTGCGAAATCGTTTCGCCGTCATCTTCGCGTAGAGCCTCTTCGACTGCTTTCAAGTCTTCGGTGTCTTCCATCTTCTCAAGCAGTGCCCGCCGAGCGAATTCGTTGATGCTCACGTCGCGCCACTCGGCCAGCTCCTCCAAGACCTCGTAGGCTTTGTCGCTGAACTCGAACGAAATTGTTGCCATGTCAATCGCCTCCTTTATGCAATTTTATCAAAATGACTTTCGGGCGTCAAATTTTTCTGCTACAATCGCGGCGGAGGTGTTGGTCATGCTTGAAAATTTGTTTATCGACAGCCCGCTGAACAGCAAATTAATTCCGCTCCCTAAAGTCGCTGACAAAATTTTTTCTAGCGGCGCGGCAGGTCGGGGCGCGGCGATTAAAAATCCTGACGGGAAAATTTTCGCGAATTTTTTGCATCGCCGGGAGTCCTCGGCTTGAAATCTTTCGGCGGCGTCGAAATTTTGATTCACGTCGGCTTGAATACCTGCAAATTTATCGGCGAAAGTTTTCAGCCGCAAGTGGCGGCGGTCGACACGATTAGGCGCGGGCAAATTTTGCTGACGTTCGAGCCGCAGGAAATGATTCGCGCCAGCTACGAGCCGACCACGCCCGTTGTCGTCACCAATCCCGAAAATTTCGGCGACATCGTCTTTCAAATCGGCGAACAAAAAATTTTCGCGCAACGCGCCGACCGTGAGTCGCTGAAGATTTTTCGCCTTGACTTTGAACGGATTTTGCATTAACCTTGAAAAAATTTCATACAAGTTGAGGACGATAAAAATTTATGACGGACGTACAAAATCAACCCGACCAGCGCGGGATAAAGATACAAAGGACGGGCGTCACACGGGTGCACTTGCCGTTTTTTATTTCGGACGGCGACGACGTTCAGCAAGTCTCGGCGCAAATTCGATTCACGGTCGCGCTCGCCGAAAACCTGCGCGGGACACACATGAGCCGCTTCACGGAAATTTTAACTGATTGGACAAACCGCCCGATAAAAATTCCCGACGTGGAAAAAATTTTATTCGACGCGCTGGAAAAACTTTCAACGGACTTTGCAGCGATTGACATTGCGTTTAAATTCTTTGTAAAAAAATCTTCGCCCGTATCCGAAAAAATTTCGCTGTCAGCTGTCGATTGTGAATTCAGCGGCGAACTTCAGCGCGGCGGGCGCATGAAATTTACTTTGGGCTTAGCCGTGCCGTTTACGTCGCTTTGCCCGTGTAGCAAGGAAATTTCAAACTTCGGGGCGCACAATCAACGCTCTGTGTGTCGAGTAAAGTTGACGTTCAAAAATTTTGACGACGTGTCGATAAAAAAATTCGTTCGACTGATTGAAGCGCAGGGCTCGGCAGAAATTTTCCCGTTGCTCAAACGCGAGGACGAAAAATTTGTAACCGAAGCCGCCTATCAAAATCCAAAGTTCGTGGAAGATATTTTGCGCGACGTGGTGATTGCTCTGCGCGGCGAAAAAAATTTGGCGGCGTTCGCTGTCGAGTGCGAGAACTTTGAATCAATCCACAATCACAACGCTTTTGCTGCCCACGAAGAAATTTTATAAAAAAATTTTCCCCGCCGATTGACGGGGATTTTTTCTTTGCAAAAATTTTTTTAGCAAGTGTAGCAGATTTCGTAAATGCCGGCGCGTTTGAGCGTGTTGACGACGGTATCGCCGATATGCGCGACGGTGTCCGCGACGTCAATGCCGACCGCGTTCAAAGCCTTAATCTTATCCGCTGCCGTGCCCTTGCCGCCGCTGATAATCGCGCCCGCGTGCCCCATGCGTTTGCCAGGAGGAGCCTGCCTCCCTGCAATAAACGCCGTCACGGGTTTTTCGGGCATGTTTTCGGCTATCCAACGCGCTGCGTCCTCTTCAGCGTTGCCGCCAATTTCGCCAATCATAAGCACGGCTTTTGTGTCGTCGTCCTCTTTAAAAAGTTGCAAGATGTCAATGAAGTCCGAACCTTTGACGGGGTCGCCACCTATGCCGACCGAAGTTGTGATTCCTATGCCCGCGTTCATGAGCTGGAACGCCGCCTCGTAAGTCAAAGTTCCGGAGCGCGACACTAATCCAACGTGACCTTTTTTCTGAACGTTGCCGGGGATAATGCCGAGCTTAGTCTCGCCGGTCGTCATGATGCCTGGGCAATTCGGACCGATTAGCCGCGTTTTTTTGCCCTCCATGTAGCGGCGAACTTTGACCATATCCAAAACGGGAATGTGTTCGGTAATGCAGACGACCAAATCAAGCCCCGCGTCGACCGCCTCTAAAATAGAATCGGCGGCAAAAGGTGCAGGGACGTAGATAACCGACGCCGTCGCGCCCGTCGCCTTAACCGCATCCTCCACCGTGTCGAAAACGGGAAGCCCTTCGACGACTTGTCCTGCCTTGCCAGGTGTCACACCGCCGACAATTTGCGTGCCGTAAGCGAGCATTTGTTTCGTGTGAAAGGTCGCCGCCTTGCCCGTGATGCCTTGGACGATGACTTTCGTGTTTCTGTCAGCCAAAATCACTTTATCCACTCCTTATGTAAAGTTACGTAGCTCTATTTGTGTTTTGTTGTCGAGATAAATTTTGCTATTTTTTTCAATACTTGTTCGGGTTTCATGCCCAAAGACTTTGCTGCATAATCAATGGCGTGAATGGTCATCATTACGACTTCAATCTGGTCGCCTTGCACAATGCCGTTTGCGTAGGTATCGCCGTCCGCTTGCGCCTCCGTCCAGATAATCATGCCGGGGCTACGGTCGTCGTTGAGCAATTTCCGTACTTGCTGTTGCTCCGCAGGTGTCAAGTTCATTGTATCGCCTCCTCAGAGCGGCTTTTAAAAATAGTCCTTATCGATAATTTTGTCGTAAATGTAACCTTCGCGGACGCCCGAATCGCTGTAGATGATATGCAGACTACCGAAACGTTTAGCGAGCACGTCAGCGATAATCAACCCCGGCATAAACGTATGCATGCGTTCGGGCACGGTCTTCATAAGCAGAATTTTATCGGGGACAATCAGCTCGTGGTCGCGGCGGAAACGGTGCAAGATGTCTTGAATGCGGCGAACTTCCATGCGCATATTCTGGCGCGTCATGCCGTACATTGCGTTGTAAAGAGCCATCGCGCCTTTGAATGTGCCGCCGATTCCGCAAATTTGCGCGTGACTTACGGCTTGGAATTCTTGAACCGCGCTGACAGTCGCCTCCGCCTCGGCGTACATTTCCGCAATCTCAACCGCGCTCGGCAAAATGTGAATACCCGTGTAGCGCGTGTGGAAACTCAAGCTCCCGATTGGTAAGCTGGCTTTAACTCTTATCTCGCGGTCTTTGAAGTAAACGATTTCCGTCGAGCCGCCGCCAATGTCAATCAGTAAGCCCTTTTCGTCGATAAGGTCGTGCGTCGCGCCGATAAAATCGTAGGTCGCCTCGTCGTCGCCGCTCATCAACATGATATTTATCCCAGTGCGGAAAGAAATTTCGTCGACAGCTTGCGAACCGTTTATCGCGTTGCGGAGGGCGGCGGTCGTGAAGGCAGTTACTTGCGTTATCCCGAAGTCGTCGAGAAAGTGACGGTACTCGCCGATAATCTCAACAACTTTGTCAATGCCCTGCCGTTGCATCACGCCGTCGCGCACGTATGACGCAAGCCCGACGGTGTGTTTCCTTTTCATGAGCATTTCGACGCGGTCGCCGTCAATATCGTAGACTGCCATGCGAATCGTATTCGAGCCGACATCAATCATTGCGTAAAGCATTGCGCCCACCCCCTTGCCGCAAATTTATTCGGCGTCAATGCTGATTAACCTGCTTTAATTTTGAATTTCGCTTGGAGCTTTGCTGATAATTTTTCCGTCGCGGTCGAGGTAAACAACTTTGGCAATGCGTGCGTTGATAATCATGCGGCGGCAGAGTTTGCAAGGTTCGCCCGAAGCGTTGGAGCCGTCCGCACAATTCACGCCCGCAATATAAATCGTCGCGCCCGCCATTTTGTTTGGGTCGGCGTTGATAATCGCGTTCTGTTCGGCGTGCACGGCAACGCAAAGTTCGTAGCGTTCGCCTTTCGGCACGTGAAGCCGTTCGCGCTCGCAAATGCCGCTGTCAATGCAATTCGTCTCGCCGCGCGGTGCGCCGTTGTAGCCCGTGCTGATGATGATTTTGTCCTTGACGATAATCGCGCCGTAGCGTCGACGCAGACAAGTTGCGCGTTTGCCGACTTCGCGGGCGATGTTCAAAAAATATTCGTCCCAAGCAGGGCGCGTGTTTTTTTCGCTCATAATTTTTTCTCCAAAAATCTCCTAACTAAAATTTC
>JAFPVP010000028.1 GCA_017412925.1 Selenomonadaceae bacterium | reverse complement strand
TGCACGTCGACGACGAAGCGCATTTGAATTAATCCGTTCGGCAAAGTTTTTATCTGCGGCTCTTCGCGCACGACGCCCGATATTTGAACTGATTGCCCCGCGAATTTGGAAACGTCATTGGGCGGCAAGTTGTCGACTGCTGAAAATCTCAAACCGCCGAGTGCAAAAAAAATTATCGGGCAGATTATCCACGCCGTGAAATTTTTTCGCCGCCACGTCGCGATTAGCCCGATAATTATCAACGCCGCGCAGGTTCCGATTAAAAATTTCGGTGTGCGCGGAAAATATTCCATAAAAAGAACGCCCGCCGCCAACGCCGCGAGCCAAACATTGAGCATCGAATTTGAAACTTTAACTTTCATCATGACTTATTTAGGATATTTAGCCAACTCATTTTCCGCACTGTCGACGAGCGTTATAAATTTGTCTACGCCGTTTTTGATGACGATTTGACCGTCGCCGACCTTGAAAGTAACATTCCCCGTGGAAGTATCCGCGTTGTAGCTGCCCACTTTGGCGTTGAATATCATAATTTTATCAATCGATTCAAAGTCCGCGATAGCGTCGTTGCCGTCGCCTTTTTTATAGACAAAAATATCCGCGCCGTCGCCGCCATAGAGCGTATCGTCGCCCTTGTTGCCCCACAAGCTGTCGTTGCCGCCGTCGCCGTAGAGAATATCATTGCCCTTGCCGCCGTTTAGCGTGTCGACACCGTCGCCGCCGTAAATTGTATCGGCTGCGTCGTCGCCGTAAATGGAATCGTTCTCTGTGCTGCCGATAATTTTATTTTTCCGCGCGTTGCCGTTAATGTTAATATCTTGCTGAACTGCTGAGGCGTCAATCGTCTGGAGTGCCTCGCCATAGTCCGCCACGTTGAAGTTTTTTCTAAGGTAATCTTCCGTTAGAGTAATTTTCTTCCCGTCAATCACAACGTCATTATCTTTCGGATAGGTGTGGTCGCCGCTCGCGTCGGAATAAGCGATAACTTTACTCTTGGCACCCTTGGCGGTAATTTTTCCCTTGCCGACAGTCACAATTATATTATCGCCGCTGGTCGTGACAGAAGCCGCGCCCGATTCAATGCTGATTTTATCCTCCTCCGCATAGTCGCCGATGACATTCGCGCCGCTCGTTTTGTAGGAGAAAATATCTGCGCCTGCGCCGCCTTTAACTGTGCCCGTGCCGAGGATTTTAATCGTGTCGTCGCCCTTGCCGCCGTTGACGGAAACTTTACTGCCGCGCGTGGTGATTGTATCAGCGTTGCCAGAGCCGGTTATCGTCGCGCTAGAATAATCCTTTGCGAAATCGAATTCATAGCCGCCGCTGACGGTTACTTTTTTGCTTAGCGCGGAGTTTTTCAGCGTGATTTTGTTGCCGCTGACAGAAAGCCCGCTCTTAGACTTTGCACCCTTGACCGTCGCTAAAGTTGTCGGCTTCGTCGCCTTGGAATAGGCGATTGATTTGCCGTTGATAGCCAATTTATAGCCCGCCGTCTTGTACGAGCTTTTATAAGTGGCAGTCGTCCCGCTTAAACTCCACGCCGCCTTTTTAGTTGTCGGAGCAGTCACGTCGGAGCCAAGTTTGAGCGTGTAGCCTGTGCCGCTGATTGAAACTTTGCTCGTGCCCAGCGCGGCTTTGGACACCGTGATAACTTTGCCGCTGACACTTAGTCCTTTAGTCGACTTGACGCCCTTGACCGTCGCCAACGTTGTTGCACTTGTCGCTTTAGAATAGCTGATTGATTTACCATTGCTAGCCAATTTATAGCCCGCCGTCTTGTAAGAGCTTTTATAAGTGGCAGTCGTCCCGTTTAAACTCCACGCGGCTTTTTTAGTTGTCGGCTTAGGAACATCATCAGCGAGCGCAAGAGTGTATCCCTCGCTGACTGTAACTTTAGAACCGTTCAGCGAGGACTTAGCAACCGTGACCGTCGTGCCGTTCAAGCTTAGCCCGTCCAAACTCTTGACGCCCTTAACCGTGACGAGGTCGCCGTATTTAGCCGTCGTGCCGTCGAGTGTCCAAGTATTTTCTTCGGCGGCGGGATAAGTTTTTGTCACGCCGTCCGCGTCGATATAAGTGATGACTTTGTCCGCCGCGTTCTTAACGACGAGTTCTTTGTTGCCGAATGTGAACGTGACGTTGTTACCGTCGTTCGTTATCGATTTGATTGCGAGGTCGGGGTTGTCAAGTTTAATCGTGTCTTCTTCGGCGTAGTCGGTGATGAGGTGGTCGCCGTCGTCGTATGAATTGGAGCGGTTGTATAGCATGAAGAGGTCAGCCCCGTCGCCGCCCTTAAGTGTCACGTTGTGGGAGCACCAAACGTACAAAGTATCGTTTCCAGCTCCGCCGTCGATTGAAGCATAGTCGCCGTAGTTGTTGATAATGTAATCGTTGCCCGCGCCGCCGTTGAGTGTAACGTCCAAGTTCCAGTAGTTGTTAATATAATCGTTACCCGCGCCCGCGTTGATTGAAACGTTGAAGCCTTCATCGTTGTAGATGGTGTCGTTGCCGCCGAGAGCATTAATAGTCGCGCCTTCGACAGTATTTTCATAGATGTCGTTGCCTTCGGTCAGCGTGATGAGCTTTGAATCAGCTTTTGTGCCGTCAATGTTGAGACTTGACGACAAACTCGCCGCGTCAACCAACGAAATTTTACCGTCGCCAACCGTGACGATTATGTCCGCTCCGCTCTGTTGCGTCGAATATGTGCCCGTGCCATCTCCGATTTGCAACGTATTTTTCGTGCCAATGTTGTAGATAGTGTCGTTGCCGTCGCCGGAGGTGTATGTAATTAAGTCGCCATTTGATGAGCCGCTGTAAAGGGAGATTCTGTCGTTGCCCGTGCCGGCGTGTACTGTTGCGTTGTTGGGAAATCTGTAAATGTAATCGTTGCCGGAGCCTGCGTCGATTGAATTGTAGTTACCCCAACACATTATGCTATCGTCGCCCGCACCCGCTTGGATTGTCACGTAGTTAATTAGCGCGTCGTTCCATATTGAATCGTTACCCGTGCCGCCAGAGATTGATACGTTCGCCGCTTTGTTTGTTACTTTGTCACTGCCGCCGAGAGCCGCAATCGTTGCGCCTTCGACGCTATTAGAATAAGTGTCGTTGCCTTCGGTGAGCGTGACGAGCAGAGAATTTCCATAAACGCCGTCGATATTCAAAGTGTCCAAATCTGCCGCGCCAATCAGCGAAATTTTACCTTTTCCGACAGTAACAATGACATCATCGCCGCTTTTTTTAGTCGAGTATGAGCCGCCGCCTATTGACAGCGTAAAAGTATCATTAAATCCATAGATAATATCGTTGCCGTCGCCCGCGTTGTAGACAATTAAATTGTTTTCCGTATAGTAATACAAGGAAATTGAATCGTCGCCCGTCCCGCCGCTTATCGTAACGTTGTTCGCACTGTTGTAAATGGTATCGTCGCCCGCCCCGCCGCTTATTGACGAATTTGGAGAAGAAAACTCTACTTCAATAATATCATCGCCATCGCCGCCGATTATCGTGACTTTTTCACCGTTATTTTCAATAGTGTCATTACCTGTTCCACCGTTTATTGAAACATTTTCACTATAACCATAATATCCGCTTTTAATGTAATCATTACCTTTTTCTCCACTTATTGTGACGTTTGAACCTGCCAAGTGCCAAGAATCATAAGTATAATAGTCTCCATTAAAAATTGAATCGTCGTTGCTGGTGCCGCTTATCAGTGTATTTGACTTGTCATTATAAATTTCAGCCATAAAGACCGCCTCCTCAAGCTAAAAACAAGAAAATTATAACTGATTTGCATTATACAAGAATAAAAAAAATCCCGCAACGTTAATTGGGGATAAAAATTTCTTAGCGATTCTTTTCTGTCAAATGAAATATGCCGTAGACCAGATACGAGAGCGCGAGGTAGATAATCATGCCGCCGATAATCGTAATCATCGGTTGCATTGTGCGCGAGGCAATGTTGTTAATGACGCGGGTCAAGTCAGTAATCGTGACGTAGCCGACGACGCTAGTCCATTGAATCAGATTGACCACCGTCGATTGATAGACGGGCTTGGCGATTCGCGCCAGTTGCGGCAAGGTTACGAGTTTAAACGCCTGAAATTTTGAAAAACCCAACGTCCGCGCCGCTTCTACTTGTCCCTTGTCGAGTGCCATCAACGCCGAGCGCAAAAGTTCCGCCACGTGCGCCGCCGTGTGCATTGCGAAGGTTATCACCGCCACCAAAAGCGGACTCATTCCCGTGCGAGCAAACACGCCGTAGAACAGCAACATCAACAACATCAGCACGGGCGAGCCGCGAATTATCGAGATATAAACCTGCGCGGCTACTTTTAGCGGTTTGAACTTCCCGACGCGGAAAAAGCACAGCAACGAGCCAAAGATTGTGCCGAGCAGGAGTGCCAGCGCGGAAATTTGCACCGTCACCCACAGCCCGCTCAATATCGTCAGCCAGCTGCCGTCTTTGAAAAAAATTTTATAGATTAAATCCAGCGACTCCATTATTTCTTCTCTTCGTCTTTAAAAATCATATGGACGATTTTATCCTTAAAATAGGGTGCGCTCAAAATTATGCCGTTGGGCTTGTCGCTATCGGCGGGGATAATTTCGCTGACGGGGACAATCGCCCAAAATACAACGTCGACTTGCTTTGACGTTAAAGCCGCCGCGCGTGCGCCGCTGTCTATGTTGACGATTTCAATATTTTTCAGCATGCGGTTGCCAACCTCGGCGAGCACTGCCGTATTAAAACCTGCGGGCTTGCCGTCCGTGCTCACGTAATCCAAAGGCGGCAAGTCGCCCGTCACCGCAACTTTTATCGTCTGTGCGCCGTCGAAATGCGGAAGTTCAATCGCCGACGGCTCGGAGGCAATATCGGTGATGTATTCTTTCGTCAAGCGGTCAAGCGTGCCGTCGTTTTGCATTTCATTTATAATCTTGTTCAGCGAATCTCTTAGCTCCGTCTCGTCATCGCGCAGTGCGAAGCAGAAAGAATCTATGAACTCCAGCGAATGGTCTTTTAGCACTTGATAGCGCGGGTCTTGGGCTATCATGTAGCGCGCCACGCTCCGATAAGTGCTTATCTCGTCTATTTGCTTGGACTGCAACGCCATCTGCATTGCGTTCAGCTGGTCAAAGAATACCGGCTTGTGCGAAGATATTTTTACTTTCAGCGTGTCCTCTATTTTCTTCATGAATTCGCCGAAATTTTCTTCGCTGGCATTGAGCCGAGTTATCATGCCCAGTTTTATTTTGCTCGCATCGTCGGAAGCTTTTTTCTCCTCTCCGCCACCGCCGCAACCTGTCATTAATATTAGCGAACAAATCATCAGCAATGCTAAAATTTTTCTCATTAAATCATCCCATTTCTTAAGTTAGCCGTCAATCCTTTTTATCTTGCAATCTCACATGAACAATCTTATCCGAAAAATAGGGAACAGTTAAAATCACGCCGTCGGGCTTGTCCATGTCCTTTGGCATTTTTTTATCGTTCGGGACGATTGCCCAAAAAATCACGTCGACTTTCCCCGAAGACAACGCCGCCGCCCGCGCTCCGCTGTCCACTTGCACGAGGATAAAATTTTTCCCGATTCTTTTGCTGATTTCGGCGAGCACAGCGGTATTAAAGCCGGCAGGGCTGCCGTCGGGGTAAATGTAATCGAGCAGGGGCAAATCGCCAGTGACAGCAACTTTAATCATCGTGTCGTTGTAGAAGACGGGCATATCGACAATTTGCGGGGTAGCGTTGTGGGTAAAGTCGTAAATGTAGGACTTGACAAGGTGGGCAAGCGTGCCGTCGTTCTCCATCTCCAAAATCGCGGCGTCGAATTCTTTTTTCAACGCGGCGTCCTCTTGGCGCATGGCGCAACAAAAAGCGTCAGTCCATTCCGTCTTCTGGCGAACAACGTTGGGATTGAGCTGGGAAATGAAATTCGCGACGGATTCGTAAGTGCTCACTGCGTTGATTTGCCCCGCCTCGAAAGCGGCAAGCAAGGAGTTTGTATTGTCGAAGAAAACATACTCGCAGTTTGTGTCGGCGTGGTTCAATTTGTAATTTTCCGCCAGAGCCGTCTCGGTCACGTTAAGATATTTAATCGTGCCGATTCGCTGAACATTATCAGCACTGCAACCGCTCAGCAAAATTGCCGCGCAGATTAAAGCTAAAAACTTTTTCATTTCTTAAGCTTGAGGTGTTCAATTTCATCTTTGAAGTAGGGCGCGCTAAGTTCGAGACCGTCGGGTTTGTCAATGTCTCTGGGCATTTTGTCACCGTTGGGCACGACAGTCCAGAATATAACGTCAATCTGGTTGGAAGTGAGAGCAACCGCACGCGCGCCGCTGTCAATGTCGACAATATCAATATTTTTTCCGCTACGTTTAGCGACTTCAGCGAGGAGCGCGGTATTGAAGCCGGCAGCTTTTCCGTCAGGCGTAACATAGTCAAGGGGCGGCAAGTCGCCAGTGACGCCAACTTTAATAGTCTGTGCGCCGTCGGTCATGGGGATTTCAACTGCGGGCGGAGTTTGTCCCTTATCAACTTTGGTTATGTATTCTTCGGCGAGTTTGTCGAGTGAGCCGTCAGCTTTCATTTCTTCGATAACCTTGTCGAGGTCGGCTTTGAGCGCGGTATCATCTTTGCGCACGGCGAAGCAGAAATTGTCGGGGAGATTTTTGAGCGTCAAGTCGCTGACGATTTCATACTTGTCGTTGTTGGCGACGAGGTAATTGGCAACGCTCCTGTAAAGGCTTATTTGGTCGACGCTGCCCGATTCAATGCCCATCTGCAGGAGTTGCAAGTTGTCGTAATAAGTCGGCACGTAATGGGTAACCTTGACGCCGGAATCCTCTTGCACCTTCAAAAGAATATCTTCCATCTTCTTTTCGGTGGCGTTAAGGTGGGTAATCATGCCGAGCTTAATATCACCGGCGGGAGCTTCAGCGGCAGGTTTATCAGCGGGTTTATCTCCGCCGCCGCAACCCGTGAACAATGCGCCCGCCATTACGCAGGACAAGAGAACCGTAGCAATCTTTTTGAGTTTCATATTTGAAAACCTCCATTAAAATTATTTGTTAGCTTTAAGTTTAATAACAGCAACATTATCTTTGAAGTAGGGCGTGCTAAGCTCCAAACCTTCGGGCTTGTCGAGGTCGGCGGGCATGTCGTTATTGCCGAAGGGCACGACAACCCAAAAGACTACGTCAATAAATTTGGAGTTCAAAGCCGAGGCACGCGCGCCGCCTTCTATCTGCACAGGCTCCACGTTCTTTCCGAGCCGCTTAGCAATTTCGGCGAGCATGGCGGTATTAAATCCTGCGGGCGAATTATCGGGCAGAATCAAATCGAGCGGCGGCAAGTCACCGGTCACACCAACTTTGATAGTCTGTGCGCCGTCAATCATGGGGATTTCGACTTTCGGCGGCGTTTCTCCTTTATTGACGTTGGTCACGTAGTCATTTATGAGTTTATCCAGCGAGCCGTCCGCCTTCATCTCGCCGATAACTTTATCGAGGTCGTCTTTAAGTTGCGTGTCGTCCTTGCGCACAGCGAAGCAGAAAGCGTCCGTGATTTTGTTAAGGGCGTCGTTCGGCACGATTTCAAACTTGTTATTTTGGGCGACGAGGTAATTGGCGACGCTGTTGTAAGTGCTAATCGCTTCGATTTGCCCCGATTCGAGACCCATCTGCATGGCGTTCAAGCTGTCGTAGAATTTGGGCTGGTGCGACTGCCCCTTAACGCCGATATTTTCCGCGAACTTATCGAGGGTTTCGCCGAAAGTTTTTTCATCAGTATTAAGGCGCGTTATTGTACCCAGCTTGAGTTCTGTGGCAGAAAAATTATTATTGTTTGGTTTATCAGCGGCGGATTTATCTGCAGTTTCTTGCCCGCCGCAACCCGTCATTAACAAACAAGCCGCGCAGATTGTCGCTAAAAATTTTTTCATGCTGTCACCTTATTTCTTTAATTCAAGATGAGTAATGTTGTCTTGGAAATAGGGCTCGCTAAGTTCGACGCCGTCGGGTTTATCAATGTCAGCGGGTAAACTTCCGCCTATAGGAACAATCGCCCAGAAGATAACGTCAATTTGGTTGGCATTCAGGGACGCCGCGCGTGCGCCGCTGTCTATGTTGACGATTTCGATATTTTTCTTGAGACGTTTAGCGACTTCAGCGAGCATGGCGGTATTAAATCCTGCGGCTTTTCCGTCAGCCGTGACATAATCGAGCGGCGGCAAGTCACCCGTCACGCCGATTTTAATTGTGTCCGCGCCGTCGAATTTAGGAATTTCAATCGCGGGCGGAGTTTTTCCCTTGTCAACGTCGATAATGTACTTTTTAACGAGCGTGCCGAGCGTGCCGTCTTCTTTCATTTCGCCGATAACTTTATCTAAGTCAACTTTGAGCGCGGCGTCGTCCTTGCGCACAGCGAAGCAGAAATTGTCTTCCAGTCCGCTAATCCAATCGACTTTTGCAATTTCGTAGCGGTCGTTGTTGGCAAGCAGATAACTAGCGACGCTGTTGTAAAGGCTGATTTGGTCGACGTTGCCCGCCTCAAGACCCATTTGCATCAGTCTCAAATTATCGTAGAAGACGGGCACATGATTAACAACTTTGGCGCGCGACTTCTCTTGAACTTTGAACAGATATTCTTCCATTTGTTTTTCGGTGGCGTTAAGGTGGGTAATCATGCCGAGCTTAATTATCGTGCCCTGCGAGCTAGGGTCTTTAGTTTCGTTGCCGCCGTCAGAGCCGCCGCAACCTGTCATTAACAAACACGCCGCGCAGATTCCCGCCAAAAATTTTTTTAATCTCAAAAGAAAATCACTCCCTTAAATTTTTTTGTTAAATTCAATCGCCTTGCCGGTGCCGATAGCCACGCAACTCAACGGGTCATCGGCTAGCATGGCAGGAATATTTGTCTCCTTGCGAATCAAATCCGCCAAGCCGTAGAGCATTGCTCCGCCGCCCGTCAAAACAATTCCGTGATCCATAATATCGGCGGCGAGTTCGGGCGGTGTTCGCTCCAAAACATTTTTGACGCACGTGACGATACCTTCAACGGAATCGTGCAGGGCTTCAGCAATTTCGTCCGAGCTGACGTTTATATTTTTCGGCAAGCCGCTCACAACATCGCGCCCGCGCACGCTGATAGTTTCCTTTCTCGCGCCGGGATATGCCGCGCCGATTTTAACTTTGATATTTTCGGCGGTGCGTTCGCCAATCATCAAGTTGTATTCTTTTTTTATGTAAAATTCTATGTCGCTGTCGAATTTGTCGCCCGCCACGCGCAAACTTTCTCCGCAGACAATGCCGCCCAAAGAGATAACCGCAACGTCGCAGGTGCCGCCGCCTATGTCGACAATCATTGAACCCATTGGCTCGGAAATATCTATGCCCGCGCCTAACGCTGCCGCTATCGGCTCTTCAATCAAATCCGTGCGTTTAGCTCCTGCCTGTTCAGCCGCCTCTTGCACCGCGCGTTTTTCCACGTCGTTGACGCCCGTCGGCACGCATATCATCACTTTTGGGCGAAACAGAAACGACCGCCCGATAACTTTTTCCAAGAAATGGCGAATCATCGACTCGGTCATCTCGAAATCAGCAATGACTCCGTCGCGCAATGGTCGAATCGCCACGATATTGCCTGGCGTGCGCCCTATCATATCCCGCGCCTCTTGCCCTATCGCCAAAATTTTGTCGTTGTCTTTATCGATTGCGACGACCGACGGCTCACGCAGGACTATCCCCTTGCCCTTGACGTAAACCAAAATATTTGCCGTGCCCAAATCTATCCCGACGCTCATTGACATCCCAAACAAATTGTAAAACTCCTTTCTGCCAATTCGCAAAAAAAATCCCCGCCAAACCGCGAAGATTTTATCATGCTTTATTTTCATTGACAAGCGCAGGACGGGCAATTAATCACTGCCACAAGCTAAGCGGGTCTGCATATTGATAAACGCCGTCGACGTTGATTATATATTCCAAATGGAGATGCGGTCCGGTCGAGTAGCCGCTGGAGCCGACTTGCGAAATAATTTGCCCCGCCGTGACCATTTGCCCTGCCGTGACGTAGAGCGTCGAGCAGTGGGCGTAGCGCGTGTAAGCGTCAATGGCGGGGTGATAAATCAGAACTTGATTGCCGTAGCCGTCGCCGAGATTTTCCGCGAGGACAACTTGCCCGTCGAAGAGCGAGCCGATATACGCGCCGTATTCGTAGCCGAGGTCAACGCCCGTGTGAAATTTCCATTCGCCCGAAATGGGATGAATCCTCCAACCGAAAGGCGAAGTAACGGGGAATTCAACGGCTTGAACTTGCGCGGGCAGAATTATCAGCGCGAGAATTATCAATGCCCAAAATTTTTTCAAACGTAGCAACCTCCTCCGGCTCAAATTCCACGCGCATAGACTTCCAGCGGTCGTGGAGCCAAAACCATTCATCGGGATATTTTTTTACATGCGCTTCAATCAGCGTCGCGAGCTGTTGCGTCATCAATTTTATATCGGCGTGCTTGTCCGAAGTTCTTTCGACTTGTAGCGGCGGGAAAATTTCCAGCGTGTGTGTCCCGTCCGAATTTTTATGCATGAACGCGGGAAAGATTGGAATTTTCCTAAAGCGCGACATTGACGCCGCGCCCGTCACAAAATTTGTCGCTTGATTAAAAAATTTCACGACGACGCCATCATCGCGCCCGACGTCCTGATCCATTATCAGCCCGATAAAATGCCCCTCGTCGAGCATTTTGTACATTTCGCGGACGCCGCTGCGATAGGTTATGTGCATACCAATCAGCGTGCGGAATTCGTTGATAAATTTGTCCGCGCCCGCAGATTTCTGCTTCTTCGCCACGCCGACGAGCGGAATACCGTTCTGCGCGAAAGCTCCGCCCATGAGTTCCCAGTTGTCGCTGTGGCAAGTCATAATCACCGCGCCGCGTTCCGAAGAATTTTTGTAGCGCGTCAAATACTCCAGCCCGACAACTTTAACGTGGCTCGCCATAGTTTTTTTGAGCTTCGGGAAGGACAAAACCTCCATAAAAATTGAGCCGAACTGAACGGTACTTTCGCGGGCAATGCGGTCAGCTTCTTCCTTGGAAACGTTCAAACAGCGGCGGATATTTTCCGTCGCGATTTTTTTTCGTTTGGCGGGCAGAAATATCCAAACTAAACTCGCCAAGCCGCGCCCGAATTTTAAACAAAAATGTAGCGGCAACAGACAAATCACCGCGCTCAACAATTTTAAAAATCTGTATTCGATTTGATGTCACCGTCCTTACAACATTGAAAAAAGCCCCTCGCCGTGACGAAGGGATTTTTTTGTCAAATTTCTTAACGATAGCGTGGCGGAGGAGGTGGCGGGTAGCCACGATGACCGTCTCCATGACGTGGAGGAGGCGGCGGCGGGTAGTGGTCACGACGACCGTCTAGATAACGTGGCGGCGGAGGAGGCGGTGGGGGCGGCGGATAGTATTCACGACGATGACCGTCCCGATAATGTGACGGCGGCGGGTCGTGTCTGTGCCGACGTTCCCACTCTTTACGGTCGCGGCGTTCGTTTTCGGTCTCGCGACCGAGAATGTATTTATCTCTAATGTGCGCCCACTTGCCGACTTCTTGAGTTTCAATTTGCGCGTTTAAATCGTCGACGGGAGCGGCTTCGGCTTGTCCGCCGAAAATAATTAAACCTGCCGCAACGGCAATTAAAAGTTTCTTCATGTCGTTTACCTCCTTTGCTAAAAATTTTCTTACAGTTTAAGCGAACAAAATTATTTTCACGTTAAGATTTCCTTAAAGCTACTTTAAATCTTCGTCCCGCCGAAAAATTTTTTACATGTAGCCTTCCTTAATCATTTCCAATTCGTATTCAATGCGACGAATCTTTTCGATAAGTTCGGGCACTCTCTTTAGCGACACTTGATGACGAAGCCAATCGTCGTGGCTCTGAACTGGGAAGCCCGCGCCGAAAAATCCCTCCGGCATATTTTTTGTAATGCCCGAACGCGCCGCGTAAACCGAATTCCCGCCGATATGAATATGCCCGACCGTGCCGACTTGCCCGCCGAAAGTCACGTTGTCGCCGACCGTCGTCGAACCGCTGATTCCCGTCTGCGCCACGATTAGACAGTTCGCGCCGATTTTGCAGTTGTGCGCAATGTGGACGAGGTTGTCAATTTTCGTGCCGTGCCCGATAACCGTCGAACCCATAGCCGCGCGGTCAATGCCGACGTGCGCACCAATTTCCACGTCGTCTTCGATAACCACGTTGCCAACCTGCGGAACTTTTGTGTGGACGCCTTTTGAAGTCGTGAAGCCGAAGCCGTCCGAGCCGATGACCGCCGAGGAGTGAATCACGCAACGCTTGCCGATTTTGCAAAACTCGCGGACGGTCGCGCTGGAATAAACAACCGTGTCCTCGCCAATCGTCGCGTGTTGCCCAATGTAGACGTGCGGATAAATTATCACGCCGCTTTTAATTTCCGCGCCGTCGTCGATAACCGCAAAGGGCATAATCGTCGCGCCGTCAGAAATTTTTGCGTCCTTGCCGATATGCGCCTTGGGACTTATGCCGACGGGAATTTTTATTTTCGGCGTGAACATCTCCAATAACTTTGCAAAAGCCGCCCGCGGGTCTTGAACCTTTATCGCGGGCTTTGGAAAATTTTCCGTATCGAGCGGAATTAGAACTGCCGACGCCGCGCAGGTTTTTGCCGCGTCGAGGTGGGGCGGCACCGCAAAAATTAAATCGCCCGCTCGCGCCATTTTTATATTTGAAAGCCCGCTGATTTTTTCGGAGCCGTCGCCCGTAAGAGAACCGCCGATTAGCTCAGCCAGCTCCCGTAAAGTTTTTTCCATATTATCGCCTGCTCACTGCATTTTGTTGATAACGTCTTGAGTTATGTCCATCGTGCCATGGAAAATTAATTTCTGATTTTTGGAGTTGTTGATAACCACGTCGATATTTTTCTCCCGCGCGATTTCGCTGACTACCACGTCTATGCGGCTTTTAATTTGCGTGGCATAGCCTTGATTTATGTTCTCCAGTTTGCGCTGAAAATCCATTTGCACCTTGAGGGCTTCCTCGTCGGTCATTTGTTTATTTGCGTTCTCCTGCTCGAATTTTTTCTGTTCGGCGGTGATTTTACCTTGCGCTTCTTCCATTAAAGTTTTAACGCGCGGGGCGTCCGTCATGACTTTTTCCACGTCGACGGAGCCGATTTGCCCTTCGCCGCAACCCGCTATCATAAGTGACGACGCCAGCAACGCCACCGCCGCCATTTTTTTTGCAATGTTCATTCATAAACCACTCCTATCAAAGTCGATTCATTTCCTTAATCAAATCGTCCGTCAAGTCGCGAGCTTTACTCCCCGTGAAAAGCACTGCTCCAGATTTTTCCGGCGGCTTCAGCTCAAAATTCCACTCGATATGTTGCGGCAAAATTTTATCGTAATTGTCCGGATTGCGTTTGATGAAGACCATTTCCAGCCGATAGACCGCCGCCAGCATCGTCGCCTTATCCGTTATCGAATTCAAAATTTTTTTCTCCAGCTCGGCGCGTTCCCTGCTGACTTCGTTCAGTTCGGTTAAAAGTTCGCGCCGCCTGCTTTGCCGCTCCTCCATTTCGCGCAGTGCCTCTTCCATTAGCTGCCTATTTCGCGCTGTAACGTCCGATTCTTTTTGCCGCGTCTGCTCTTCAACTTCCGCGCGCAATCTGTCCGATTCAGCTTTGAGCCGCGCCTCGTCCTCCGCCACAGAATCATTTGCGTATTTTTCAATTTCCGCCAGCCATTTATCCAGCAACTTTTTCTGCGCGGCGTTTCGTGCAAGTTCTAGCTCGTCCAAACGCTTAAGCAACTCGTTGACTTTTTCTTGCGACAACTGCAAATTGTCCGCGTTCTGCAACTTGAGCTTAATGTTCAAATTTTCGTTGGAATATTCGTCCCTGATTTTATCGCGCTCTTCAATATACTGCGGCTCAGATTTTTTGCGATACTCTTCCGCCGCCAATTTT
>JAFPVP010000027.1 GCA_017412925.1 Selenomonadaceae bacterium | reverse complement strand
TTCCTAATTCCTAATTCTTAATTGCGTTCAATATATCAGCTAAAAATTTTTTTGACAAGGTGCAAGGGGAATCGGGATTTGTGTTGAAAGTCTTATTGGTAATTTTTACGCGCAAGGTTGAAGAAAAATTTTTTATGGTGTACAATCGACACTGGATTTTTTTCAGAAATTTTGTTTGGAATCATAAGACGCAGAAAGGTGAGTGACGCAGGCGTGCTTGAAGGAATACTAAACTCAACAAATCTTAATTACTTGCCGCGCGCAATGACGGCGGCGACAATTCGGCAGGAAGTCATTGCAAACAACATAGCAAACGTAAACACGCCGAACTATCGGAAATCGGTCGTGGAGTTTGAAGACATGTTGGCGCGAGAAATTTACGGCGAAGAGCCCGACGGGAAATTGAAAATGGTTAGGACGCACGATAAACATTTGCCGTTCAAGCCGTTTGATTTTCACGCTGAGCCGACAATAACCGAAGACAACACGACGATAATGCGCGTGGACGACAACAACGTTGACATTGATATTGAGATGGCGTCGCTGGCGAAGAATCAACTTTACTACAACGCGCTTGCTACACAACTTGGCGGGCATGTCACTCGCTTGAAAAACGCGATAAGTAGCGGACAAAGCTAATTAAGGAGAATTTTTATGGGACTTTTTATGGGAATTGATGCCTCGGCATCGGGCTTGACGGCGGAACGGTTGAGGATGGACGTTATTTCAAACAATATCGCCAACTCGAACACGACGCGCACCGACCGCGGCGGAGCTTATCGGCGGCGTTTTGTCGTCTTTGAACCGCGACTTCGCGAGCCAAAAACTTTTGAGAAAACTTTGATGCGGGCAGTCGGCTTGAGTCGACAAGCGGGCGAGGGCGTCCGCGCCGTTTCGATTATGGAGGACACGACGCAAGGACCGCTCGTCTATGACCCAGGGCACCCTGACGCCAACGCCGACGGCTACGTTGAAAAGCCCAACGTCCACATCGTCAACGAGATGGTCGACATGATAACCGCGCAGCGTGCCTACGAAGCAAACGCCACGTCCATAAGTGCCGCCAAGGCTATGGCGAACAAGGCTTTGGAAATCGGCAAGTAAATAAATCTTGATATTGTTTTGTTAAGTGTTTATAATCGTTAATCAGGACATGTTGACGAAGGGGAAGGTGACAAAATGGAAATAACGCCGTTGGAAATGACTCCCGTGCAGATGAGCGCACGCAGTCACTTAGGCGAGACAAAAGTCGACGAACAGCCCGTTAAAAGTTTCGGGGAATTCATGGTCGACGCATTAAAAAAGACAAACGAGCTAGAGCTCGAATCGGAAAGGCTGAACGCGGCGATGGCGGCGGGCAGGATAGAAGATATTTCTCAAGTGGTGGTTGCCTCTCAAAAGGCGGAAATCGCGCTCCAATTAACGCTCCAGTTGCGAAACCGTGCGACACAGGCATACCAAGAAATTATGCGTATGCAGGTGTAGGAATAATTAGGAATGAGGAATGAGGAAGGAGTAATTAATTACTAATTACTAATTCCTAATTCATAATTCCTAATTGACCGAAAGGACTGAGTTTATTGGCGAATTGGAGAGAGCGGCTCCGGGAGCTGTGGAACAGATACCAAAACAGGCGCAAATATATCATAATCGGCGTGGTTGTCGTGCTTGCGCTTGCGTTTGCGGGTATAAGTTTCTGGTACGGCTCCAAGCCCGAATATGTGCCGCTGTATACCAATTTGGAGACGAAAGACGCCGGCGACGTTGTGAACAGCCTGAAGGAAGCGGGCGTTCCCTATGAGTTGGTTGAAGATAAAAAAGGCGCGACAATCCTTGTGCCCGTCACTCAAGTTCACGACTTAAGGCTTGAATTGGCAAGCGCGGGACTGCCACGCGGCAACAAAGGTTTTGAACTCTTTGACGACAGCAAGTTGGGCGTCACGGAGTTCCAGAATAAAGTTAATTACCTTCAAGCCTTGCAAGGAGAGCTTACTCGAACAATCGAACACTTGGGCAGCGTTGACAAAGCGCGTGTTCATATCGTCTTGCCGGAGGACAGCCTCTATAAGAAAAACGAAAAGCCCGCGACGGCGTCAATCCTTTTGATGCTGAAGCCCGAAACAAAGTTGACGACACCTGAAGTCAAGGGCATAGTCAATTTGGTAAGTCATAGCGTGCAGGGGCTTGCGCCCGAAAATATCACAATCGTCGACGAGCAGGGCACTATTCTGAACAAAAGCGACGAGGACGGAATTGAACAGCAGAACGCGCAGAATTTGCGGACGCTCAATCAAATTGAAATGACCAAAAAAGTCCGCGACCATATCCAGCAGAATATCCAAACGATGCTAGACAAAACTTTGGGCGAGGGCAATGCGTTCGTGCGTGTCAGCGTTGAATTGGATTTCGACGACAGAAAGATTGACCGCCAGACTTTTACGCCCGTGGTTGACGAATCGGGCATTATCCGCAGTCAGCAGGACATCAGCGAAAGTTACAACGGCGAATCGAATATGCCCGGCGGTCCGGCGGGCGTGCAGGCAAATATCCCTGGCTACGTCGCCGAAGACAGAAACGCCAACGCCGAATACGAGCGCAAGGAGTCGACGCGCAACTACGAAATCAACGAGGAGAACCAAAAAATCATAGCGTCGCCTGGCTCCATACGCCGCCTAACCGTTGCCGTTTTGGTAAATGACACGATAACCGAGCTCCAACAAGAGGGACTTCTTCGCGCGGTAAGTTCTGCGGCGGGCATAAACGAGGAGCGCGGCGATACAATTTCTGTCGAGCCCATGCCGTTCAATACCGACCTCGCAGACCAGAGAGCGGAAGAGGCAAGACTGGAGCAGTTACGCAAAGATAGGATTTTATACACGGAGATTGCGGCTATGATTTTACTTGCGGCATTGCTTATAGGCGGGTTCCTTATGTATCGCTGGAAGAAGCGCAAGGAACGTCAGGATGAAATTGAACGGCAGCTTGCGGCGGAAAGAAAAGCCAAGGAAGAAGCTAGACAAGCCGAAGAAGCCAAGAGGCGAGCCGAGGAAGCTGAAAGACTTGCCGCAGCTCAAGCGTTGGCGGCTCAACAAGAAGCCGAAGCCGAACAACGGGCAAAAGACATCGAAGAAAACCCCGACCTGTTGACAAACCTCACCGAGGAAGAAAGACAGCAACTTCACGAGAAGCAAGCTATTCTAAAACTTATCGACGAGAAACCTGCGGAAGTCGCCATGCTTGTAAAGACGTGGCTAACTACAGACGAATAATTTTCAGTGGTTAGTTGTTAGTGGTTAGTGGCTAGAAAAATTCTAATCACTAACCACCAATCACTAACCACTTTTAAATTTGAACGGAGGAGATTAAATGCCGAGCTTACAGGACATGTACAACGAACCAAAGCCCATGACGGCGCACGAAAAGGCCGCGATTTTATTTATCGCACTCGGCGGCGACTATGCGGCAAAAGTTTTCGAGCACATGGACGAGGACGAAATCGAAGCGATAACGCTGGAGATAGCCAACAATCGGCATGTCAGCGTTGAGAAGAAAAACGCGGTTATCAGCGAATTTTATCAGCTGATGATGGCGAACGATTACCTTTCAATGGGCGGGCTGGAATACGCGCAGACGGTTTTGGAAAAGGCATTGGGCGCGGAAAAAGCAACGGAAATTCTCAACCGTTTGACGACAAGCTTGCAAGTGCGCCCGTTCGAGTTCCTGCGCAAGACCGACCCGTCACAGCTGTTAAACTTTTTGCAGAACGAACACCCGCAGACAATCGCGCTGGTTATGGCGTACCTGTCGCCCGACCAAGCGGGCATCGTCATGAGCGGCTTATCAGTCGACGCGCAAGCCGACGTTGCAAAGCGTATCGCGTTGATGGACAGGACAAGCCCAGACGTTATCCGCGAAGTTGAGCGCGTGTTGGAGAAAAAGTTATCGTCGCTGTCAACGCAAGACTTCACGATAGCGGGCGGCGTCCAGGCGGTTGTCGAGGTACTAAACCGCGTCGACCGTTCGACGGAGCGTGCAATTATCGAATCGTTGGAAGTGGACAGTCCGGAACTCGCCGAGGAAATCAAGCAGCTCATGTTCGTGTTCGAGGATATTATTTTGCTCGACGACAGGTCACTGCAGCTTGTCCTGCGCGAAGTCGACACCAAAGATTTGTCGCTGGCAATGAAGGCGACGAGCGACGAGGTTGCGGAAAAAATTTACAAGAACATGTCCAAGCGCGCCGCCGATATGCTCAAGGAAGAAATTTCCTACATGGGACCGGTCAAGATTCGCGACGTGGAAGAGGCGCAGACCAAAGTCGTCAACATTATCCGTACAATGGAGGACAAGGGGCAAATTGTCATCGTACGCGGCGGCGGCGAAGGAATGCTGGTGTAAAAAAACTTTTCTTTTGCTTGCCCAAAAGAAAAGTTACAAAAGAAAAGGGCACCTCGCAGGGGCGTTACCGTTCACCGTTCTAACGTCTGCGCTTGTCTTAGCTAATCGTTGCCCGCTGAAAAAGCTTCCGGCTTTTTGCGCGGGCGAGGCCGTCATCCATGACGGCCTCAAGTTACAGAGGTGATATTATTGCAGAAAAATATCGTGCGCCATATGACATTTGGGCAGCCGGTTGTAGTCGGTGTGAGACCGAAACCGCCGCCCGTCGTCGAAGAAGATCCGCAGGAAGCCGAAAAAAATTTGGAGGCGGAAGCTAAGGAGCCCGAACCCGAACGAAAACTCCCGCAAGAAGTTTTAGATAAAATTTTCGCGGAGATAGAGGAAATCGAGCAAAAATCTAAAGAAACGGAAGAAACACTGCGCGAGGCTCACAAGGAGAAAGAGCAATCAGCGCAACTAAAACAGCAAGCCGAAGAACTCAAAGCGCAAGCCGAGGAGCTCAAAGAGCAGGCGGAAAAACAAGCGCAGGAAATATTGGACAAGGCGCAGGACGAGGCTGAAAAAATCGTCGAGGACACAAAGCAGGAAGCTAAGGATCTGTTGGAAAAAGTTCAAAAGGAAGGCTACGACAAAGGCTACGCGGACGGCAAGGAGCAGGGCATTAAGGACGGTAAGGAAAAAATCGAGGACGAACTCGCCGCTATTGTCAAGCAGACGAACGAAAAGGCGCAAAAGACTCTCCGCGACGCCAAGGAGCTGACGGCGGATTATTTCATTGAGGCGGAAGATGACATTGTTAAAGTTGTCGTCATGGCGATAGAAAAAATTCTGCCGCAACATTTTCTTGACGTGCCGCAAGTGATTTTGCCGGTTGTGCGCGAGGCGATTAATCACGTTCGCGACCAGAAGGAAATTATAATTCACGTCGACCCCGACAGCTACGATTTAATTTTGATGGCGCGTTCGGAGTTCAGATCCATGCTAACTGACGGCACGGCGACCGTTGAAGTTGTTTCGGACGAGGCACTTCAGCCGGGCGATTGCGTCATTGAAACGCCAAATGGCGGCGTCGACGCGCGACTTTCCACGCAACTTGACTTGATGAAAAAAGCCGTGGAAAGCGTGCTCAACAGATAGACCAGCGAAAATTTTTTCGAGTTTAGCAAAACAGGAGGTTTTTAAATGATTGAACGCTACACCTTGCCCGAAATGGGAAAACTTTGGTCGATAGAAAACGAGTGGCAGACGATTCTTGACGTGGAGCTTGCCGCCTGCGACGCCATGGCTGAACTTGGAGAAATTCCGCTTGACGCCGCAAAAAATATTCGCGCTAAGGCAAATTTCAATCTCGAACGCATTCACGAAATCGAAAGCGTCACGCACCACGACATCATTGCCTTTTTGACTTGCGTCGGCGAATACGTCGGCGAGGATTCCAAATACATTCACAAGGGCTTGACTTCCAGCGACGTGAAGGACACCGCGATTTGTCTGATGATGAAACGCTCGGCGGAAATTATCCTCGACGATTTGAAAAATTTCCGCGAAGTTCTCCGCCGCCGCGCAGTCGAATTCAAACACACGGCTTGCATAGGCAGGACGCACGGCATTCACGCGGAGCCGATGACTTTCGGTTTAAAACTTTTGCTGTGGAGCGCGGAGATTGAACGCGATATTGAGCGCGTCGAACACGCGAAAAAAATTGTCAGCGTCGGAAAACTTTCGGGAGCAGTCGGAACTTATTCCAACATCGACCCGCGCATTGAGGAGCTTGTCTGCAAGAAATTGGACTTGACGCCCGTTAGATTGGCGACGCAAGTTATTCAGCGCGACCGCCACGCCGAATACATGACGACGCTTGCAATCGTGGCGAGCACGTTGGAAAAAATCGCGACGGAAATTCGCAACCTGCAACGCACCGACATTCGCGAGGCTGAAGAATATTTTTCTGCGGGACAAAAAGGCTCCTCCGCCATGCCGCACAAACGCAACCCGATTAATTGCGAGCGCGTGGCGGGTATGGCGCGGCTCGTTCGCGGAAATGCAATCGCCGCCATGGAAGACATAACCCTTTGGCACGAACGCGATATTTCCCACAGCTCCGTTGAGCGCGTGATTCTTCCCGATTCGACAATCAACGTCGACTACTGCACGAAAAAAATTACAAACATCGTCGACAAGCTTCTTGTTTATCCCGACGCAATGTTGCATAATATGAATCGCACGGGCGGCTTGATTTACAGTCAGCGGCTCATGCTTGAAATTGTCAACAAGGGCGTGTTGCGTGAAGACGCTTATAAATGGGTTCAGCGCAACGCAATGAAACGCTGGCTCGACGGCGAAGATTTTCAAACGAACGTCAAGCGCGACCCCGACATCACGAAATATCTAAGCGCGGAGGAAATTTCCGCTTGCTTCGACTATAAATTTTTCCTGCGCAACGTGGATATGATTTTTGAACGCTTCGGACTTTAAGGAGAGAAAAATTTTTTGAATCTAACGATGCTCGGCACGGGAAATGCGCTCGTCACCGAATGCTACAATACTTGCTTCGTGATAAGCGACGGCGGCAAAAATTTTCTTGTTGACGGCGGCGGCGGTAGCGGCATTCTTCGCCAGCTGAAACACGCGGGCTTTGACTGGAAAGATATGCGCGAAATTTTTTTGACGCACAAACACATCGATCATTTCACGGGTATTTTGTGGCTCGTGCGAATGATTTGCCAGTACATGAATCAGCGCGAATACGACGGCACCGCCAAGATTTACGGACACGCCGAAGTTTTGCAACAACTCGAAGACATCGCCAAAAAACTCCTTCAGCCGAAAGAAACAAATTTTATCGGCGACCGACTCCATTTTATTCCCGTTGCCGACGGCGAAGTTGTGAACGTTATCGGGCGAGCGACGACTTTTTTTGATATTCACTCGACCAAAACAAAGCAATTCGGCTTTTCTATGGAAATCGGCGGCGGAAAAAAATTGACGTGTTGCGGCGACGAACCTTGTAACGACTTCGGAAAGCCTTACGCCGAAAATGCCGCGTGGCTGTTACATGAAGCGTTCTGCCTTTATTCGCAAGCCGACATCTTCGACCCCTACGGCAAGAATCATTCGACGGTTAAGGACGCCTGCGAACTGGCGGAAACTCTTCATGTCAAGAATCTGTTGCTGTATCACACCGAAGACAAAAACCTTTCCGCACGGAAAAAACTTTACTGCGCGGAGGGACAAAAATATTTCAGCGGGACAATCCGGGTGCCCGACGATTTGGAAACGTTGGTACTCTAAAGTTTTAAGGAGGTTTTAAAATGATTAAAGGCAATCTTCTCTACGAGGGCAAAGCGAAAATCGTTTACGAAACGAACAATCCCGATGAACTTCTCGTTTACTTCAAGGACGACGCCACCGCTTTTAACGGCGAGAAACACGGCATTATCGAGGGCAAGGGCGTTATCAACAACAAGCTCAGCGAATTTTTCTTCAAGCAGCTCAAAGACCGCGGGATTAAAAGTCACTTCGTCGAGAAAGCCGGCGAGCGCGAGATGATTGTTAAGAAACTCGACATGATTAAGTTGGAAGTCGTCGTTCGCAATTTCGTGGCGGGCTCTCTTGTTAAGAGGCTCGGACTGCCCGAAGGCACACCGCTGACCGTTCCCGTTCTCGAATACTACTATAAGAGCGACGAACTGGGCGACCCCATGCTCAATCGCTGGCACATCATGGCGTTGAATTTGGCAAAAATCGACGAGCTTAACAATATTGAACATATCGCTCTCTCCGTCAATACAATCCTGCGCGAACTCCTCAAAGCCAAGAACGTCGACCTGATTGACTTCAAGCTGGAGTTCGGACGTTTCGACGGGGAAGTTCTCCTTGCCGACGAAATTTCGCCTGACAACTGCCGCTTCTGGGACACCGAGACGCACGAGAAACTTGACAAAGATCGTTTCCGTCACGATTTGGGCGGCGTCAAAGAGGCTTATCAAGAAATGCTCGATCGTTTGACGATGTGAGGCGACGGCTGATATGAGAAAAATTTTTGTAGCGGTGATTGTTGGGCTGATAATCTGCGCGGGCGTCAAAGCGGAGGCGGCGGACGTTTATGTCGGCAAGTCGGGCACGACGGGTTATGAATGCTACGTCATGACGGACACAATCGACAAGTACAACGAGGCGCGCATGCTTATCCTTTCCGCGACGCTTAAAATGGTTGACAGCTACGGCGATAATCATTATCTCGACTACAAATTTTTTGCGCTCGACGGCGGCAATTACAATGTGCAATTTACAAATTCTGACGGCTTCAGCGGACTTGTGACGCCGGAAGATACGCCGATTGAATGGGCAATGTACACATTTATTAGAGACTATTGAAAATTTTTCGGGGGACGAGGGAGCCTTGTCCCCTGTTTCATTCTTGGCGGTGATTTTTTGAGAGTTTACGATTGCTTCACCTTTTATAATGAGCTTGAACTTTTGGAGTTGCGCCTGAAAGCTCTGTGGGACGTTGTCGATTGTTTCGTTATCGTCGAGGCAGATAAAAAGCACACCAATGAGCCGAAGCCATTTTATTTTTGGGAGCGGCAAGACGAGTTCAGAGAATTTTTCTCGAAGATAAGACATTTGCCAGTTGAGATGACTGTTGATTTTAAAGGCGTGGGCGATTGGTCGATTGAAAATGCTCAACGCGACGCGATAGCTTACGGACTCTCCGACGCCGCGCCCGACGATTTAATCATGATTAGCGACCTGGACGAAATTCCTTCGCCTGATGTTTTCCGACGATTAAAAGAAAATACAATTCGATTAACAATACCTTACTTTGTGCCGGAAAATCAGCAGGGATTTTTTCTTATTCCTTCTACGATATCCGCAAATGACTATTTGGAATACGGTGCGATAGCTTTAGAACAGAATCGTTATTATTATTACTTTGATTTGATGAACTCCAACATTTTTACGGACACAGTTTTAACCAAAAGAAAAAATTTGACTACGCCTCAAGAACTGCGCAATCTTAAAGATAAATTTCCGCGTGTTTCCGAAGGCGGCTATCACTTCAGTTACATGGGCGGCGTCGACCGCGTTATAAACAAAATGACTTCTATTGTTGACGGCAACGCAATTGTCGTTCACTCTGGAGGAAAGTTAATTGACAGAAAACACATCGAAGAAGCTTTAGCGAACGGCACGGATATTTACAATCGCCCGAACCTTCCTGAAACGCAATTCCATTATTGCGACGCAAAAAATATCCGCCTGCCGTACTTGGACGAGTTCTTGAGAAAATATCCTAACTTCTTGCGCGAGCCGGAAAAATATTTTGGAGGTTCATACGGTGAAAAATAATTTGCAAGTTATCTATCGCATATCGGACAAAGGAAACCCTAAACCAAAACTTCCCAACGGCGGCAAGTGGGATTGTCTATTCAATGCTGTGCAGGAATTCGGCGCGGAAAATTTTCACGTGATAGCCGACAACTGCACGGAGGAAACGGTTAAAGCTTTGCGGGCGACGGGCTTGAGTTTGGAATTGACAGCCAACGGTAACGCGGGCACTTGTCGCTACATTTTCGAGGAGGTCATCAATCGCTACGCGCCCGACGACAATCTCTATCTGTTGGAGGACGATTATCTTCACTTGCCGGGTAGCCGCATGGCACTTTTGGAGGGCTTGGAGATTGCCGACTATGTTACGCTCTACGACCACCCCGATTTATATCACCCCGACGGCAAGGGCGACAATCCTTTTGTTCATGACGACCTGCCCAAAAGTTCAATTTTTTTGACGGCGCACAGTCACTGGCGCAGCACCGTTTCTACGACGATGACTTTTGCTGCCAAGGCGAAAACTTTGATTGAAGACCGCGACGTTTGGAATCGTTTTTGCGTTGGGAAAATTCCCGCTGACTTTCCGGCTTTTATAATTTTGACGGGGCAGGACGATTTGAACGAGGCGAAACGTTTTTCAGAAAAAGGTTGGGAAAATTTAGCAGAGCTTGTCGTTAAAAATTATTTAAGCGGGCGCAAGAAACGCCTTTTAATTTCGCCGATACCAGCTTTTTCAACGCACACCGAAACAGCGTATCTTTCTCCGCTGGTTGATTGGTCAAGAGTTTAAAAATTTTTGTGAGGTGTTGAAGATTGGGAAAAAGAGTTTTGGTTACGGGCGGCGCAGGATTTTTAGGCTCGCACCTTTGCGACAGATTGATTGCTGACGGGCACGAGGTCATTTGCCTAGACAATTTCTTCACGGGCAAGAAGAAAAATATCGCGCACCTTTTGAGCAACCCTAACTTTGAACTTATGCGCCACGATGTCATTCAGCCGATTTACGCTGAAGTAGATTGGATTTTTAATTTGGCGTGTCCCGCCAGCCCCGTGCACTATCAGCGCGACCCCGTCCGCACAATTAAAACAAACGTCATGGGCGCGTTGAATTCTCTAGGTTGCGCAAAACAGAATCAAGCGCGCGTTCTGCAGGCGAGCACCTCCGAAGTTTACGGCGACCCGAAAGTTCATCCTCAGCCCGAAAGTTATCGCGGGGCAGTCAATCCGATTGGCATTCGCGCCTGCTACGACGAGGGCAAACGCACCGCCGAAACTCTTTTCTTCGACTACCACCGCCAGCACGGCTTGGATATTCGCGTCGTTCGGATTTTCAACACTTATGGTCCGCGCATGACGGCAAATGACGGGCGCGTCGTTTCCAATTTTATTATGCAAGCCCTGCGCGGCGAGGACATCACGGTTTACGGCGACGGCAACCAGACGCGAAGTTTTTGCTACGTCGACGATTTGATTGACGGAATTGTCAAGATGATGAACGCGGAAAATTTCACCGGACCTGTAAATTTGGGCAATCCTGGCGAATTCACCATGTTGGAGCTTGCCGAGTTGGTTTTAAAGTTGACGGGCAGCAAGTCGAAAATAATTCATCAGCCGCTACCGCAAGATGATCCGACGCAACGTTGTCCGGTGATTGATTTGGCGCGGGAGAAATTGCATTGGCAACCGACCGTTAAACTTGAAGACGGGCTGAAGTCCACGATAAAATATTTTAGGGAGAATTATTTATGACGCAGTTGACTTACAAAGATTCGGGCGTGGACATCGACGCGGGCAACGAGTCCGTGCGCCTGATTAAAAATTTTGTCCGCGCAACCTACCGCCCCGAAGTTTTGGGCGACATCGGCGGCTTTGGCGGGCTGTTCGCGCTGAAAAATTATGACGAGCCGATTTTGGTTTCGGGCACGGACGGCGTCGGCACAAAATTAAAAATCGCGTTCATGCTCAACAAGCACGACACGATTGGTCAAGACGCGGTCGCCATGTGCGTCAACGATATTTTGGTTTGCGGAGCCGAGCCGCTGTTTTTTCTGGATTATCTTGCCGTGGGAAAATTAAATCCCGCGCAGGTTGCGGAAATCGTTCGCGGAGTGGCGGCGGCGTGCAAGGAGTCGGGTTGTGCGTTGATTGGCGGAGAGACGGCGGAGATGAGCGGCTTTTATCCTGCGGGCGAATATGACATTGCGGGCTTTGCGGTCGGCGTCGTCGAGAAGAAAAATTTAATCACGCCTGCCCGCGTCAAAGTCGGCGATATTTTAATCGGGTTGCCGTCGAGCGGCTTGCATTCAAACGGATTCAGCTTGGTTAGAAAAATTGTTTTTGAGCGCATGAAATTTACCGGCGACGAAAAATTTTCCGACGACAAAACTTTGGGCGAGGAGCTTTTGACGCCGACGAAACTTTATCCCGCGACGGTCTTGCCGCTGATAAAAAAATTCGGCGAAAAAATTCACGGACTGGTTCACGTGACGGGCGGCGGCTTTTACGACAACATTCCGCGAGCACTGCCCGACGGTTTGGGCGCGACGATTGACGCTGACAGTTGGCGCGTTCCGAAAATTTTTAAACTCCTGCAAGAGTGGGGCAACGTTCCCCGCCGCGAGATGTTCAGAACTTTTAATTGCGGCATTGGTATGATTTTAATTGTTGACGCGGAAATTGCCGACGACTTGACGGGCTATAAAATCGGGCGCGTCGTCAAGGGCGGCGGCGTAGAAATTTTAGGGGGTGAGCTTGATGATTAAACTTGGCGTGCTGTGTTCGGGACGCGGCACGGATTTACAATCGATAATCGACGCGGTGGAAAGCGGTTACTTGGCGGCGAAAATTTCAATCGTGCTGACCGACAAACCGAACGTCGGAGCACTGGCGCGAGCCGAGGCGGCGGGCATAAAAAATATCTGCGTCAACCGAAAAAATTTTTCAAGCCGCGCAGATTTCGAGGCGGAGCTTTTAAAAAATCTTAAAGGCGTCGACCTGGTGATTTTGGCGGGCTTCATGCGGATTTTGAGCGGCGATTTCGTTCGTCACTTCGAGGGGCGCATTATGAATATCCACCCGTCGCTACTGCCCGCTTTCCCCGGCGCACACGCGCACCGCGACGTTCTGGCTTACGGAGCAAAAGTTTCGGGCTGCACGGTTCATTTCGTCGACGAGGGCACAGATTCTGGACCGATAATTTTACAGGCGGCGGTTGAAGTTTTGGAAGGTGACACGGAAGAAACTTTAGCGGCGCGTGTCTTGGAGCAGGAACACAAAATTTATCCGCTGGCGATTAAGCTGTTCATTGACGGGCGGCTTAAAATCGTCGGGCGCAGAGTTGAGATTGGAGGCGGCAAAATGAAAATCAAACGGGCATTAATCAGCGTATCGAACAAAATTGACGTGGTGGACTTCGCTAAGAAACTCAGCAAGTGCGGCGTCGAAATTATCAGCACGGGCGGCACCGGCAAGGCAATTCGCGCGGCGGGCGTCCCCGTCACCTACGTCAGCGACCTCACCGGCTTTCCCGAAATCATGAACGGGCGCGTCAAAACTCTCAATCCGAAAATTCACGGCGGGATTTTGGCTGTGCGCGACAACCCCGAACATATTCAGCAGATGAAGGAAAACGACATTGAGCCGATTGATTTAGTCGTAGTCAATCTTTATCCGTTCAAAAAAACTATTCGCAAGCCGAACGTGACGCTGGAGGACGCGATAGAAAATATCGACATTGGAGGCCCCGCGATGATTCGGGCGGCGGCTAAAAATTTTAAATATGTGACGGTCGTGACTAATCCCGAACGCTACGACGAAATTGCCGCGCTGATTAAAGAACATGGAGAAGTTCCCCTAGATGTGCGCAAAAAATTAGCGGCGGAAGCCTTCGCTCACACCGCAGACTACGACGCCGCCATTACAAAATATCTCTCCGAAATCTAAAGGAAAAATTTTATGGCAATAAAAAGAAAACGCCCGACGGATTTCAAGCCCTCCGCCGTCAAAGAGTTTACTGACAGAGTGGAGCCGCGCAAAGCTTTTTGGAACCGCTATCAAAAAATGGTCGACGAGGGTAGCACGATTATAACTTTTTACGGCGCGGGCGGCGTCGGCAAAACCTCCTTGCTTAAAAAGTTAGAGGAGGAAATTAAAAATCGTGACGCGCTCACGAACAGCGAATGCAAATACGTTAAGTACGATTTCAGCATAAGCACCGATTTGCGCGAAGTTTTGAAGACATTTAAATTTCAGCTTGCCGCTTACGGTTGTAGTTTTCCTCTGTTCGACGCAGGAAATTATTACTACTCACTCAAGACCGGACAAGACATTACACCGCTTAAAGCAAAGTCGATGATGGAAAAAATTCCGTGGCTTAACGAATTTAAAAAGAATTTATCCATGGCAGATAAAATTGCGGGCAAGGCGACACCCATGCTCAAAACGGCGAAAACCTTTTTCGACATGACCGATGAAGTGTTGCAAGCTATTCCCGTCACACGGGCGATAACGACTTGTTTTTCGATTGTCGATATGTTGCTGGTAAAGTATATGGAGAGCACTCAGGTTTTGGACGACGACCACAAAGAAGTTCGCTTTCAACTCAATGCTCGTTTCCAAGAAAAAAATCCTGTCGCCCTTCATGAATATTTGCCGACGCTTTTTGCTATGGACGTGGCAGATTGGATTCAGGCAACAGGAAACAAACTCATTGTGCTTTTCGACAATTACGAATCGTTGATAAGTGCGACAAGCTTGGCGACGGAAGAACAACTTAAAAGAGACCTTTGGCTGCGCGGCGACGAGGGATTAATTTTCATGATTCCCGACACACTGTGGACAATCGCGGGACGCAATAAAATTCGTTGGAACGGCGAGCTTGCCGAAGAGTTGGAGCAACACTTGATAAAAGCTCTGTCGCCCGAAGACTCCAATCAATTTTTGCTCAAGGCGGGCATAAGAGATGAGACTTTGCGTGGCAAGCTGGTTAAGCTGACGGAGGGTTATCCGATATTTTTAGATTTATGCGTTGATGTTTACGTAGAATACAAGCGACGCCATGATGATGAACCGTCCATTGCCGAATTCGGGCAAAAGCGTCAAGATGTTGTCGCTAGAATTTTTCGTTACCTCGACGCGGACAAAGACGACGCCGCCAAAGATATGCTCGAATTTCTCTGCGTGCTTAGTTTTTGGACGGACGAACTTGCCGTAGACATTGGCGGCAAAGCTCTCCACAATTTCAGCCGCAATACTTATAAGCGTGTAAAAAATTTTTCGTTCATTCAAGAGGAACTTATTGAGAACGAAGACATTAGCTTGACATTTTACTATTTCGATAAAACGATTCAAAGTATACTCGTTGCCAACTGCGACAAAAAATTGATTGACGACGTAAAGATTGCAGTCAATGAGTATTATCCGGAAAAGATTTTTGCGGACGAAAATATCCCTTACATCCAAAATATTTTCTATCTGGATTTATTCGCAGATTTAATCGCTCGTTTCGCTACGGACTCGGAACTCCTTAGAGAAGAATATTCAAATACATTAAGCGATTACGTCAATGTCATGATATACAATGCACTATTCGACGAGGCAGAAAAAATTTTGAATTTGTTTATGAGCAGGATTGAAAGTTTTGGCGATATAGATAGCGTCGCTTATGCAAACTTCGAGCTGGATTTGGGAGAATTAAAAAATGCCCAAGGCAAATACGATGAAGATTATGCTATTACGAATTCTGCTTGCGAAAAATTTATACATTTGCTTGGCAAAGAACATCCCGATACCCTTTCTGCTATGGATAATTTAGCGACAACGTTAAATGCTCTTGGATATTATGAAGATGCGTTGAATTTGCAGGAAGACATTTTGCCGCTATATAAAAAAGTTTTCGGCGAGGAACATATTGATACTATCGGGATTATGAACAACTTGGCATTGACGATGAGCGACCTCGGTCATTATAACGAAGCTTTAGCATTGCAAGAAAAAACTTTAGCGTTGAGCAAAAAAATTCTCGGCGAAGAAAATCCAGTTACCCTTTCTGCTATGAATAATTTAGCGACAACGTTAAGCGAGCTCAGACGCTATGACGAAGCGTTGAGGTTGACAGAAAAAGTTTTAACTTTACGCAAAAAAATTTTTGGCGAAGAGCACCCCGAAACTTTACGAGCCATCAATAATTTGGGTGCCGTTTTAAGTGATCTCGGATATTACGACGAAGCCTTGAAAATGCAAGAAAAAGCTTTGTCGTTGCAAAAGGAAATTTTTGGCGAAGAACATCCCGAAACGCTTACTTTCATGAGCAATTTGGCTTCGGCATTAAACGATCTTGAGCATTACGATAAGGCGTTAGAACTTCATGAAAAAGTTTTGGCGTTACGCAAAAGGATCCTCGGCGAAGAACATCCCGACACTTTGAAGAGTATGAATAATTTATCAGATGCGTTGAGCAATCTCGAACTCTATGATAAAGCTTTGGCATTACAAGAGAAAACTTTAGCGTTGAGCAAAAAAATTCTCGGTGAGGAGCACCCGTATACCTTGCACATAATGAACAGCTTGGCAGGAACTTTGTACAACCTTAATCGCCATGATGAAGTTTTGGCTTTGATGAGAAAAATTTTAGCCCTAAGAAAAGAAAGTTTGGGCGAGGAGCACTTGGATACCCTTTCTGCTATGAATAATTTGGCTTGCACGTTGGCTGAATTAGGGCAATATGATGAGGCTTTGGCGTTGCAACGTGAAGTTCTTACTCTAGCTTATAAAAATTTCGACGAGAGCAGTCTTTTCGTCATAGAATTTCTAAAAACTTTGGCGGAAATACTTTACAAAAGCGGCGAACAAAAAGAAGCCCTTCAAACTATTGAACGGGCGGCAGCGGCGGTTCAGAAAAATTTTGGTGACGAACATCCTTGCACAGAGGAAATTTTTGAACTGCGCGATAAAATCTTGAATAACTGAATATAATAAATTCTAATTGAAGTCGCTGGCGAAAGGTCAGCGGCTTTTTTGTTGACAGAATCGCCGCCGTTAACGTTGACGCGACCACGGCGGCTTTACTCTGCCCAAGAAAATTTCCCTGCGACGACCCGCTCAAGCCCCGATAAGTCTTTAATTACTTCCACGTCGACGAAACCCGCCGCTAAAAATAAATTTTTCACAGCTGACGATTGATTTATCCCGATTTCGACAGCTAAAAGCCCGCCGTCAACTAAAAAACTCGGTGCATCGCATAAAATTCGCCGATAAAAATTTAATCCGTCCGCGCCACCGTCTAAAGCCAATTTTGGTTCGCGCTGAACTTCCTCCTGCAAAGTTTTTAGCTCGTTCGTCGGTATGTACGGCGGATTGGAAACTATCGCGTCAAATTTTCCCTCCAGCGACGCGAATAAGTCTCCACAAAGAAATTTTATCCTGTCCGCGACGTGAAACTTTTCCGCGTTGAATTTCGCGACTGATAATGCCGCCTCCGAGATGTCAACTGCCATTGCCCGCGCAGTTTTGACGAATTTTAAAATAGAAATGGCGATCGCGCCCGAACCTGTGCCTAAATCCGCGAAAATTCCGCCGCCAACTCGTTCCCGCAAAAATTCTCCGACCAATTCCGTTAAAATTTCCGTGTCTGGGCGCGGAACGAGAACATTTTCGTTGACCGCGAATGTCAAACCCATAAAATCTTTTGTTCCCGTCAAATATGCGACGGGAATTTTTTTTAAGCGTCGATTTATCAAGTCATTGAAACGCAACACGGCTTCGAGCGGCAAAATTCTCTCCGAATCGATGTAAAGCGTTAATCTGCGGCAATTTAGGACGTATGCAAGTAAAATTTCGGCGTCGAGGCGTGGCGTGTCGATTTTTTGCGCTGATAAACGCTGCGCGGCGTCCGATAAAACTTTTTTGATTGAATATTTCATAGCGCGGAAAAATTTTCGGAGTTTCGGGAAGAAATCCTGCTTTCGAGCGAAAAATCTTTATGAAAAATTCCTGTTGATTTAATGCTTTACAATCCGCCGCCAATTCGTTATCATACAAACATATTTTAAACAGAAAGGCGTTTTTAATGGGCGTCATTGACAAGATTAAGCGTCGAATCAACGGATTTGAGCTTTCAACGAAGATAACTCTCGGCTACGCGATATGTTTTGTGATTCTGCTCGCCGTGATAAACTTTGCAATGTGGTTGGGCGTTATGAATGCGCTTTACACACCCGCCGAAAAGACAATTATTTACAGCATGGGGCGGATTAAAGATGTTTTCGACGCGCTGGAGACTAATTACGACAATTATAACCCGAATGCATTTCACGGAGCGTTGGTGGCGGGCGTGGTTTTGCGTGTCGTCGACTCGCGCGGCGAAGTTTTTATCGACACAGACGCCGAATACCCGTCGATTGAAATGTTTAACGCGGGAATTTTAAAAGAGCCGCCACTTTTCGCCGATGACGAGTTCGACATTGCAAGAATCGGTTCCGCGCTGGTTTATCGCGCTAAAATGGACTACACGCACGACGGAGAGACCGTCACGCTGTATTTTTTCCGCACGATAACTTCAGAACTGAAATTATTCGACGGTTTGGCGAAATTTTTGTTGGCGTTGGATATTTTTGGAGTTTTGTTCGCAATCGGCGTGGGTTGGGTGCTCAGTCGCCGAATTTTAATGCCGATAAAGACTATGAACGAATTGACGCGCGAAATTGCCTTCGAGAAGATGAGCGGACGTATTCCACTCGGCACAGCTAACGACGAACTCAACGAATTGGCAAAAACTTTTAACGAAATGCTCGACAGGTTGCAGGGCGGCATTAATAAGCAGCAACAATTCGTTTCCGACGCCTCGCACGAGCTTAGAACGCCCGCTGCCGTCATAAAAGGCTATATTGACTTTATCGAGACCTACGGAATGGCGGACGAGGCTCTCCTCAAGGAAAATCTTAAAATTATCGGCTCCGAAGCGCAAAATATGCAGGCTTTGCTGGAAAATTTGCTGTTTCTGTCGCGAACTGACCGCCATAGCCAGAAACTTAATAAAAAAATTCTTGATTTGGACGATATTGTCGGCGATGTGATGAGTAAAATGAAAACCGTCGTCAAAACTCACAAAGTCGAGCTCACTAAAAACACTCCCGCGAAAATTTTCGGCGATGAAACGACAATTCGGCAGATGATTAGAATTTTTTTGGATAACGCGGTAAAATATACGCCCGAAGGCGGCAATATTAAAGTTTCGTCGGAGATTGACGGAGATAAAGTGCTTTTGAGCATTTCGGATTCGGGAATTGGCATTGCGCCGGAGAATCAGCAGAAAATTTTCGATAGATTTGTCCGAATAGACAGCGAAGATTTGGTTAGCGAGGTAAATGGCAGCGGTTTGGGGCTTTCGATTGCAAAATGGATTGCCGATAGCCATAAAATAAAAATTTCCGTCGAAAGTGAGCTCGGAAAAGGCACAACTTTTACTCTGGAGATTCCGATTGCAAAATAATTTATTGAATTCAGCAAAGGAGGACTAAAAATGTTTGTTGCAACAAGAATGACGCGGCATCCTGTCTCCGTGACAAGCGATGCGACGATTCAGCAGGCGGATCGGCTAATGAAAAAGCATAAATTCCACAGAATGCTCGTCGTCGACAACGGAAAACTCGTCGGATACTTCAGCGACCGCGATATTATGCGCGTAGCACCTTCTCCGGCGACTACGCTGTCAAAATTCGAGATTCGCTCGCTGCTTGATAAGATTTCCGTCAAAGATATTATGCATGAAAAGGTTATAACCGTGAATGAGGGCGCAACTCTCGAAGAAGCCGCGCTTATCATGTACCAAAACAAGGTCGGCGGGCTTCCTGTGGTCTCGGACGTGGGCGCAGTCGTCGGAATCATCACCGCAACCGATATTTTAAAGACTTTTATCAAAGTTATGGGCTTAATCGGCGGAAAAACTCGTTTGACGCTCGAAGTTGATAATAAAGTCGGCGTTATGGCGGATATTACTAAAATTTTCGCGGACAATGGCATTAATATCGACAGTTTTATCACTTGCCGCCACAAAAATAACCGTTATGAACTCGTTGTGCGCCTCGATGAACACCCTGCACTTGAAGATGTTAAAAAACTCCTAAATGCTCGCGGTTATAAGATAGTTCACAGCGTAAATATCGGCTAAAAAAATTTTTATCTGCCTTCGGGCAGATTTTTTTTTGCAAACGTGTTATAATCGCGCAGAATCACTTTCAAGGAGGTTTTTTATATGAAAAAAAAGATTTTGGCGGCTATCGCGGCGGGTTTAATCGCTTTAAGCTCGTTTGGCGTGTCAAATGCCGCCTCGCGCGACGAAATTGCCGCGATTAACGTCAAAACCGCCGCCGATTTCCAATTTTGGAGCGAAAACTCCCCAACTTTGGCTAAAATCGTCGAATTCGTCGAGGACGTGAGCAATCCGGTCAGCAAAAACTACATTCCGCCCGAAGATCGTATCGCAACCTTCGATATGGACGGAACTTTTTATTGCGAGACCGCCCCGCTCTATTTTCAAGAGATGATGTTCTTTGAGCGAGCCCTAAATGATAAAAATTACGTCGCGCCGAAGAAATGGGTCAACTTTGCGAAGAAAATTCAGCCGAAAATCTACGCTAAACAAAAATTGACGCCCGCCGAAAGCAAAATGTATCTCGAAGGGCTTAGCGCGGTCTATTCCGGCATGACTGACGAAGAATATCGCGCTTACGTCCGCAATTTCATGAAAACTAGCGAGGACGGCTTCACAAATCTAACGCGCGGCGAGGCTTTTTACCTGCCGATGGTCGAAATTCTTTCTTATCTGACGAATAACGACTTTCAAGTCTACATAAACACCGGTTGCGGCGTCTCAACCACCCACGAACTCGTTGACGGCGTCATTCCAGTCCGTTTTGACAGGATTATTGGCACGGATATAGTTTATACGTCTACAAATATTGGAAAAGATAAGCCCAGCGACCATTTTTATGACCGTAACAAGGAAAAAATCGTTATTTCAGGCAAAAATTTCGTTCCAAACCTTAAAACCGTTAAAATCTTCTCGATTATAAACCAAATCGGCAAAAAACCCGTGCTTGCGTTCGGAAATTCGTCCGGAGATAGCGGTATGCTCGAATATACGCTCCAAAATAATAAATATCGCTCGATGAGCTTCTTTGTCATCTGCGACGACGTGGAACGCGAACGCGGCAACTTAAAACGCGCCGAATCCGACCGAAATTTGGCTTTGAAACACGGTTGGAACCCAATTTCCATGCGAAACGACTTTAAAACCATTTACGGCGACAATGTTAAGGTTACAAAATAAAATTTGACAAAAAAATTAGGGCTAGGCTCCGAAAATCGGAGTTTAGCCCATTTTTTATTGCTGATTAGCTTTTTTTAGCTCGCGACGGCGTTTTTCCCGCTTCAAACGGAGTTCACGCGCCGAATCGAGCTTACAACGGCGATTCCATTCCTTAATTCGCTCGTCACGGTCGCCATCGTTCATAAAAATATACGGATTAACCATGAAATCGAACTCTTCGCCGATTTTAAGCTCTTGAATGAACAAATTATCCTTCAACCAGTGCAAAGAGTTAAAAAAATTGGTTCTGGAGAGCTTTAACTCGCCTGCGAGCTGCGGTTTGGTGGAAATATAGCCGCCAATGCCGTCTTGAGGCTGATTAATGAGGATATAAAAGAAAATTTTGATGATATGAGCGTTCGGCGCGTTGTTGAAAAGGCGCAAGGTGCGTTCGTAGTCGAAAAACACGGCGAAACCTCCTTTGGAAGTGAAAATTTTAATGATTATAGCACATGAAAGCGATTTTGTGGCGTTGAAAGTGATTTTGATGCTCGAAACTGGATTTTGAGCGGAGATTTTAGGCGCGACCGAAAAATTGCAAATAAATGCAATTTTCAGGGCTGGGAAATGGCGTTTCAGGCTAAAAATTTCGATGAGGAACCGATTTTGAGGGTGAAAATTGGTGCTTGGAGGGGTCGATTTTGGGGTCAAACGAGAAATTGCAAATAAATGCAATTTTCTGGTCTGAAAAATGGCGTTGTGGCGCGTATTTTTCGGGGGTGAAAAAAAACGCCCGTTTTTTGGGCGATTTTGGGGCTTAAAATGGGAAATCCAAAATATGGGATTTTTTCATTTCGTTGACGGCAGAAGATTTTTTTGCTAAACTGTGTAACGAAATCTGAATCCTAACGTATAAGTGATAGAAAACGAATTGGAGGTTGATATTATGGCTGACAAGGACAAAATCGCGGACGAAATGCTCACCGATGACGAACTCGACCAAGTCGCGGGCGGCACAGGCGAGGAAACTAATGAACTCAGAAGTCTTTTTGGATTTAAAATAAATCCTTTGACTGAGAGAGAGTACTTCAGAAGAAATGAAGATTATGTGCAATTTTGGCTTAAAAACAGATTAAACATTGACGCAACGTTAAATTACAAAGGCGGTTGGTTTACATCAGCCGGACCGAACAGTTACTCTCGCAATGGAGAAAGTTTGACGCACGCACAAGTTCTGGAAGAAGCTAAAAAATATATCGAAAGATTTGAAAGAATTTAATGAGCGACGAGGAACAAAAATGCCCTTCGACAGCGTGTCGGAGGGTTTTTTCGTTGACGTAGCAGAAATTTTTTGCTAAAATCTGTAACGAACTCGGATTTTAAACGTATAAGAGGCAGAAAACGATTTGGAGGTTGATATTATGGCAACACGCGATGAAAATCTCAAAAAAATCAACGACGAACTCGAAAAATTGAGCGATGAGCAGCTCGAACAGATTGCGGGCGGTAGACTGATGTACATTGACGATTCTGACATGGAAAAAGACTTAAAATCTATCATTGATTCAACAAAAGTATTTATGCGGCCGTAATAATTGAAATTAAAAACGCCGCGTCACAAGCAAAAAAGCCCTTCGGCGGCGCGTCGGAGGGTTTTTTTCAATTAGGAATTAGGAATTAGGAGTTAGGAATGGAAAATTCGTTGACGGAGGCAAATTTTTCTGCTAAACTGCTTTTGGAGGCGATAAAAATGACGGAAACGATAAATATAACGGTTGATAGCAAGGATTTGGAAGAATTTAAAGAGACAACGGGCATGAGTATAATTGATTGCATTAAAATTTTAATGAACAGCGTAAAATATGGCGGGAAATTGGAATTCGACCCGTTCTGGAGCGACGAGAATATCGAAGAACTCAAAAGCAGAATAAAAAGCGGAAAATTTGAACGTCATGAACTGATAGAGGTTGACTGATGAACATACTTTGGAAAGAAAAAGCATGGTTAGAATATCTTTATTGGCAAACGCAGGACAAAAAGACGTTGCGGAAGATAAATAATCTGCTTAAAGACATCGAAAGAAACGGATATAACTGCATAGGCAAGCCGGAACCGTTGCGCGACGAATTATCTGGCTGGTGGAGCGTCCGAATCGACGAAAAGAACCGTTTGATATTCAAAATCGAGAATGAAATTGTAGAAATAACCCAATGCGGCACCCATTATGGCCAATGGCATTAACTTAAGCAACACGGTAATTAAAGCTCACAGGATAAATATAACGGCAATTTCGCTGAAAGAGTCGATTACCTCTTAGCGGATGAACATAATGGATTATCTGCTCTAGAACTTTCCCGTAATCCAAAGCG
>JAFPVP010000026.1 GCA_017412925.1 Selenomonadaceae bacterium | reverse complement strand
TCTGGATCGCAAATACTTCCTTGTTTCCAGCGTACGTTGATGTAACAATTGCATCAAAAAGTCTTTTTCATCTGTCGTAAGCGAAAGTTTTTTTACATGATTCGACATCGTTAAATCTCCTTAGACTAGATTTTCTGCTAAAAAGATTATACCACAAATAAAACATTGTGTTAATTAAAATGAGTTATACTAGGGAAAGAAAATAGTTTATTAAAGTCTTTGGAAAGTTAGCGGGAACATCTTCAGGGCAATCGTAGGAATGACGTAGCGCAAATTCATAATCCTTGCGAATTTTTTCCAAGATGTGTCCTCCTTGAAGATAGCCGATTGGTCTAAAAAAAAATTTTTATCATTATAGAAGAACGCTTCACTTATTGCAAGTTTAGCGACGGCGGTCGGAGGTTGTGATATAATTGCTCAAAACGTTTGAAAGGTTGATTGCCATGAAAAAATTTTTAGCAGCGGTGATTATGTTGATGAGTTTATCGAATTTGGGCTGTGCGGAGCCGGCAAGAAATTTATCAACGAGCGTCGACGAATTTTGCTGGAAATATTTCGCTACACTCGACCGCAACGAAAATATTTTCTATTCGCCGTATGGAATTAATGCCGCGCTGAGTATTTTGGCGAACGGCGCGAGCGGCGACACTCGTCAGGAAATTTTGCAGGCGTTGGCGGCGGATAACGTCGAAAATCTTAATAATTCCCATAAAAATTTCTCCGAATTCGTCACACAAAGCTATAAAAACTTTGCCGAGGCGAATCTTCTGCTTATCGACAAAAAAATTATCGGGCGCGGGCTTGATAAAAATTTTCAGCGCGTTGTCAGCGATTTTTATAAATCCGACGTGCGCGAAGCCAATTTCAGCGGCGACATTGCCGGCGAAAAACAAAAAATTTCCCGCTGGGTCAGCGAGAAGACTAAAAATTTTATTCCGAACTACAAATCAATCGCGACCGATAAAACTGTGACCGATTTGCTTAACGTCGTCTACTTCAAGGGCGCGTGGGCGATTCCGTTCAATAAAAATTACACCGACAAAGCCCCGTTTAAAAATCGTGACGGCTCGACGGCTGAAGTCGACATGATGCGCGACGTTTTCGACCGCGAAATTTCCTACTGCGAAGACGACAAATTTAAAGGAATTGAGTTGCCCTACGGCGCGAATGCCGCGATGTATCTGATTTTGCCGACGAATGACGCCGCTTTGGACGTTGCCGACGCTTGGAACAATCAAAAACTCTCCTACCGCGCAGATTTTCTTGACGGATTAAAAAATTCTCCGAAATTTAAGGGAGAAGTCGTCGTGCGCCTCCCGAAATTTGAACTCGACATTGAAAATAATCTCGTCGAAAGTTTCAAGGCGATTGGACTGGAAAAATCTTTCTCTAACGCCGCAGAATTCTTTAATATCGTCAAAAATACGTCGCTGAAGATTGGAAACGTTCAGCACCGCGCAAAAATAAAAGTCGACGAGCAGGGAACCGAAGCCTCCGCCGTCACCGAAATTGCTATGCTTGAAACTACTGCCACTCCAAATTTTAAACCGCCGCGCAGAGTTTATTTTATCGCGGAGCGTCCGTTTTTGTTCGTGATTCGCGACGTTCAATCCGGAGTGATTCTTTTTGCGGGCGTCGTCAATAAATTTTAGACTAATTAAGCCAAAAATCCCTGCCGCTAGCTAAGTGACAGGGATTTTTTATTAGCGAGTAAAAGTTTTGTCGACGACATCGCCCACCGCGCCTTGAACGCCCAAACTTTTGCCGTCTTGGAAGAATTCAACCGCGCCCGCGTTGCCCAAACGGAAGCTGATATTGTTTTTGCCTTCCCAAGTAAGAGTTTGTCCGCCTTCGATGACGCCTTCGCGAACAACTTCGCCGTCAACCGTGACAAGTGCCCAGCAACGGTCATTGAAACGCGCTTGAACTGCTACGCCGTCCGTTTTTTGTTCGGTAACAGGATTTGCGTTGGCAATGGGCGTAGGTTCTGGAGTTGGTTGGGGTTCGACGGGCTGAACTTGCTTAACAGGCGGGTCAACTTGTGCAACGTCGCCCTCAGAGCTACTTGTAAACCACGACCACAAGCCGCCCGCAATCGCCGCAATCAATACAACCGCCGCAACGATTAATTTGCTCGAAGAACTGCGCTCTCCGTCGTAAATCGAATAGCCAACGGATTTATTTTCGCGTTTCGGCTCAACTTTTTTATCGGGAACGGGTGCGCTCTCCTTTTTCTCTTCTGTAGCCTCGACAGCAACCGATTCTGCGGAAAGTTCAGCCATATCGGCGGCAAATTCTTTCGCGGCGGCTTCGACGTCCATTTCCAAGAATTTTGCGTAGTTTTTTATGAAACCTTTGGTGTAAATTGCGCCCGGCAGTTTGTCGTATTCGCCGTTCTCGATTGCCTCTATGTAAACAGCGCGGATACTCGTGCCCTGTTCAATGTCGCTGATGGATAAATTCTGTCGCTCGCGCTCCTGGCGTAGCGTATAACCTACCATGTCAAACATCTCCTTTCGGGCGCATTATAAACGACTGATTTTTAAATTACAAGCTTAATTTTTCGTTAAACGTTCGGCGCAAGTGTCAAATTCTGCTATAATTTTTTCCTCGTCCAAAGTTTTCAGTTCGCGACCCTGCATTAAAATTTTTCCGTCAACAATCACCGTATCAGCCGCCGAAGCGTTCGCCGAATAGACCAAAAGCGACGCAGGATTGTAATTCGGTTGCCAATCGACGCCGCGCATGTCCCAAAGCACGATGTCAGCCTTAAATCCTGCCTCAAGCCGCCCGACCTTAGACAAATTCAGAGCTTTTGCGCCGAATTCAGTTGCCATTTGCAAAGATTGCGCCGCCGGAACCGCTAACGGGTCTAAAGTGTCGACTTTCGCGAGCAATGCCGCCAATCTGACTTCCTCAAGCATGTCAAGGTTATTATTCGACGACGCGCCGTCCGTGCCGAGGGCAACCGTCACATTTTTAGCTAAAAGTTTGGTCACGGGAGCGATTCCGCTAGCCAATTTCATGTTCGAGCCTGGATTATGCGCCACTCGGACATTTTTTTTGCGCATAATGTCAATTTCGGCGTCGCTTAGCCAAACACAATGCGCCGCGAGCATTCCGCAATCCAAAAGCCCAGTTTCAGCGACGACTTCAAACGGACGCTTGCCATAAGCCTTCAAACAGTCTTCAATTTCGGTTTTAGTCTCGTTCATGTGCATATGAATTTCCGCGCCGAGTTTTTCAGCCTCCGCGACGACTTTTTTAAGGTAATCGGGCGGGCAAGTGTAAATCGCGTGCGGTCCGAGCATAATTGTTATCCTGCCGTCCGCCGCGCCGTGAAAATTCTTGTAAAGTTCGACGTTCGAGGCTAATTTTTTATCGCCGTTGGCAAAACTGATAAGACCTTGGCTCAAACTGCCGCGCAAGCCCGATTCGTCGACGACTTTAGCGACTTCTTCCATGCAAGGACCGTACATATCGGCAAAAGCAGTCGTGCCGCCGCGAATCATCTCGACCGCCGCCAATTTCGCGCCCCAATAAATATCTTGACGGGTCATTTTGTCTTCGATAGGCCAAATATCTTTCTGAAGCCAGTCCATAAGGGCTTTATCGTCCGAATAACTGCGCAGAAGGGTCATCGAGGCGTGCGTATGGGCGTTTACGAGTCCAGGAGTGGCGAATTTGCCTTTGCCGTCGATAATTTTAGTATTTGCGGGTTCATCGGCGGAGATTTTAGAAATTTTATTGCCGGAGACGAAAATATTAGCCGTGACGACCTCGCCGGCGGAATTTAAGAGTTTGACGCCTTGAATCACGAAATTTTTATCCATATTCATACCTCATTTCTGTTTTTGAACATCATACGCGCCGAAAAACTATTTTGCAACGAAAAATTTGCTTTGAAACTGGTTTTGCGGGCGATTTTTTGGCTCAAAACGGGAAATCCGCTATACCGGATTTTTCAAAAGGCTAAATGGCGTCATGACGCGAAACAACAAAAAAAGCCCCTGTTCAGGGCTTAAGATGGGCTGGAAAATCCGAAATACCGGATTTTTACGTTTCAGCCGTTATAGCCGAGTTCTTTTGCTTTCGCGAAGTCTGCTTGTGCTTTTTTATTATCTCCGAACTTTTGATAACAAAGACCACGAACATAATAAGGATTAGCATAAATTGGGTTAAGTTGAATTGCTTTATTAGTATCATCAAAGGCTTGCTTAAAATTTTTTAGCATAAAATATGCCACAGCACGATTATTATATGCCAAATCTAAGTCTGGTTTGAGTAGAATAGCTTTATTGTAATTTTGTATAGCTTGTTCATATTGTTTTAAATTAGATTGAATTATTCCTAGATTATTGTAAGCCATAGCATAATTTGGTTTTAGTTGAATAGTCTTGATATAATCTTGAATAGCATTTTCATATTGTTTGAAATAGTAATAAACGACACCACGACCAAGGTATGCATCGTAATAATTTGGATTAATTTTAATGGCTACATTGAAATCGTTAAAGGCTTTATCATATTTTTGTAAATCTTTACCGTAAGCTGTTCCTCTATTACAGTATGCATGGTAATTATTAGTGTCTAGATATATAGCTTTATCGAAATCTTGAATGGCTCTTTCATATTGTCCCATATAGTAATATGATATGCCGCGACTGTTGTATGCTTCAGAAAATTTTGAGTTAAGTTTAATAGATTCATTGTAAAGTTTTATAGCTCCGTCGTAATTTCTTGCGTAATGAAGTTTACGACCTTCTGCAAGATTCTGATTAGCCAAAAAATCGCGGTCGGCGTCTGTCATCTGCTCGCGAAGGCTATCTTTTTCGGCTTGAGACGTGGCGCGATTATATTTTTCTCGCAAGTCTTCAATTTTGCGGTCGTTTTCTTCGGAAGCCTTCTGAGCCTCGCGTGTTTGAGTGATTATCGTCGATTTATCCTTGTCATCGCGTTTAATCCAGCTTTGAATCTCGGAATCGTCGACATTAACTTCAACAGTCGCCGTCCAAATAATAATCGACGTTTCATCGGAACCTTTTACTATTTTACTTGAGTATTTCGGCTCGCCGACGAGTTGCCAAGCGTTTGACGTTATCGCAGTGACTTCATCATCGGTTAATTCGCTGTTGACGGAGCGCGAATAGGTCTTCAAGTAAACGCCCGCCTGCTTTGTAGCCTTTTTGATAGCCTTATCACGTGCACGGAGCTTAGCGATGTCCTGCGATTCGACTTCGTTAGCATAATCTTCGCCAGTTGCGGTGTAAGGTTTGATAACCGCCCCAACGATAGCCGCACTTAATGCTAAAATCACGATTAGCAGAGCCGTCAGCGTTCGTCTAAAGATTTTTCCCATAAATATCCCTCCTCACGAAGATTTTTCTGCGTTTTAAAGAATTTTCCTGCACGGCAATAAAAAAACAGACGTCCGAAGACGTCCGCGAAAAATTTTTATCCTGCCGCCTCCGCTTTACGCTTTTGAAAACGTTCGGGGAATTCCGCCATTTTGATTTCCTTCGTGATACGGCGCGTCTTGTACTTGCGCATAAGATAATCAAGCTCGTCAAGTTCCTCGTCAGTCGTGGGCGGGCAATCCTCGTCGTAGACAATCGGGCGGTCTTTCAATGCAGCAATTTCAGCTTTTTCCTCCTCCGTCAAAGGTGCCGCGACGTTAATAATTTTTCTGACCAGCATAATATCTCCTCCTTTCTTTTACCGTGGCTTCACGCGCAGAAATCAACCGAGTGTAGTCGCCGCGTTCAGTGTAAATGACAAAAAGAATTTTGCCAACCATACCGATAACCCGCCATCTGTCTTCGTCGATTGAGTGCTCTTCGTCGTATTCTTCGATACGGTTTTCATCACCGAAAACTTTTGCTGCCGTGTCGAAAGTGACACCGTGTTTTTGGAAATTAAGCGCGGCTTTTTCGTCGTCCCACTCGAAGAGGCGATTGTCAATCAAAGTTTTCATAAGCCGAGATAAGCTTTTTGCTCGTCGGTGAGCGTGTCGATTTGAACTCCGATTGATTCAAGTTTAATTTCCGCGATTTTAGCGTTAATTTCTTCAGGCATGAGGTAAACTTTGCGCTCAAGCTTGCTGTAGTTGTGGAGAATGTGCGCCGCGCTGAAAAATTGAACGGCGAAGCTCAAATCCATGATTTCGGCGGGGTGCCCGTCGCCCGAAGCGAGATTTACCAGCCGACCTTCCGCCAAAAGATAAATTTTGCGTCCGTCGCGCTGTAAAAACTCTTCAACGTTGTTTCTGACGGTTTTTCTGCTGACAGATTGCGCTTCAAGCTGTGGAATATTAATTTCCACGTCAAAATGCCCGGCATTGGCGAGCATCGCGCCGTTTTTCATCAGCGGATAGTGTTCGCCGGTGATAACGTCCTTGTCGCCCGTCAAAGTCAGGAAAATATCGCCAAGCGGAGCCGCCTCCGTCATCGGCATAACGCGGAACCCGTCAAAGACAGCCTCAATCGCTTTAATCGGGTCAACTTCGGTGATAATGACGTTCGCGCCCAAACCTTTTGCACGCATTGCGCCGCCCTTGCCGCACCAGCCGTAGCCCGCGATAACAACCGTCTTGCCGGCGATAACTAAATTAGTCGTGCGCATAATTCCGTCCCACGTCGATTGCCCCGTGCCGTAGCGATTGTCGAATAAAAATTTGCAATAAGCGTCGTTGGCGGCAATCATCGGGAAGGCGAGCTTGCCTTGACGTTCCAAAGCGCGAAGTCTCAAAACGCCCGTCGTAGTTTCCTCGGAGCCGCCGATAATTTTTTCCAGAGCGTCGCGTCTTTTCGTGTGCAAAAGTTCGGTGAAGTCGCCGCCGTCGTCAATGTAGATGTCGGGCGCGAAGTCCGCCGCCTTGTTTAAATAATCGTTGTATTCTTCAGCGGAGCAGCCGTGCGTCGCAAAGACAGTGACGCCGTCCTCAACGAGAGCCGCCGCCACGTCGTCTTGAGTGGAAAGCGGGTTGGAGCCGGTTATCACTACGTCCGCGCCCGCGTGCATGAAAACTTCCGCCATGTAAGCCGTCTTCGCCTCAAGGTGCAACGTTATCGAAAGTTTTTTCCCCGCGAACGGCTTCGACTGCGAAAACTCCTTGTCTATCGCGCTCATGACTGGCATAAAATTTTTTACCCAATTAATTTTGTCGTGACCGCTCGGTGCCAGCGACATATCTTTAACGATTGATTTCATATTAAATCCTCCTTAACGTCATCAAATTATCGCGAACAATCGTAGCGACGGCTCTCCCTTTGAGTTCGCGCTCGACGAACGGCGAATGACTTCCGCGCGTGTAAAATTTTTCAGCGTCGACAGTCCAAACCAATTCAGGGTCGATAATCGTGACATCAGCCGGCGCGTCGATTGATAAAGTTCCCGCGTCCAATCCGAAAATCTGCGCGGGCTCGGCGGTCATCTTGGAGATTAAAGTTTTCAAGTCGATTTTATTTTTATGATAAAGCTCCGTGAACAGGACGCCGACGCTCGTCTCCAAACCAGGGAAGCCGCTCGGCGCGTAAATATATTCGCGGTCTTTTTCCTCGACGGCGTGCGGTGAATGGTCTGTAACAATCGCGTCAATCGTCCCGTCAAGCAAGCCCGCCAAGCAAGCGTCACAATCTTTTTGTGTGCGGAGTGGCGGATTAATTTTCGTGGAGGCGTCAGCGGGATTAACTAAATCGTCAGTCATCGTCAAATGTTGCGGCGTGACTTCAGCCGTGACGTGGACGCCGCGTTTTTTAGCGTCGCGAACAATTTCAACGGCGCGTGCCGAACTGATATGCGCAATGTGGACGCGCCCGCCCGTGTACTCCGCCAACAAAACGTCGCGGGCAACGGCAATATCTTCGGCGACCGTCGGACGACCTTTAAGCCCCAAAAGCGCGGAGCGTTTGCCCTCGTTCATGACGCCGCCTTTAACCAGCGAAGTTTCCTCCTCGTGACAGATGATAAGCTTGTCGGTGTCGTGAAGATAATCCAGCGCGTTCAAAAAAATTTTTGCGTTGTCGTCGAAGTGCCCGTCGTCGCTGAAGGCAACCGCGCCCGCCGCAATCATATCGCGCATTTCGGCAAGCTCCTGCCCCTGCTGACCTTTAGTCACCGCGCCGATAATTTTTATATTGACAAGCCCGACATCTTCCGCGCGCTTAACCATAGCCCGAACGAGCGCGGCGTTGTCGACGACGGGATAAGTATTCGGCATAGTCGCCACGGTAGTGAAGCCGCCCGCCGCCGCCGCCTTTGCTCCGCTCAAAAAATCTTCCTTAGCTTCTTGCCCCGGCTCGCGAAGGTGAACGTGCATATCGATTAAACCGGGCGTCACGATTTTTCCAGCCGCGTCGAATTCAATCTGCGCGGGAAATTTTATATCGGGCGCAACCTTTGCAATTTTCCCGTCGACAATCAGCACGTCCGCCACGCCGTCGAAATTATTTGCAGGGTCGACGACGCGACCGCCGCGCAGAAGGAGCGATTTAAAATTATTTTTGAATTGCCACGTTTGATTAGTCATTTTGTCCCTCCGTTTATTTTCTCAACGAGCTCCGCCAAAAATTTTTCCGCCTCGTCCGCGCTGTCGAATTCTCTTGAAACAATTTTTTTAGTCTCGTTCGAAAGAACTGCCTCCACGCAAAATTTTTCCGCGCCCTCGTAAACGATTTTCCCGACATTGAAAGTATCGATGAACGCGAGGTTGATAGCTCCGTTGCCGCTCGCAGTGAGGATAAATTTCGCGCCGTCGACGTTCAACTTTCCGACAAGTTCCGCAATGTAAGCTTTTGCCGCAGAAAAATTCCCGTCCGCGTCCTCTGATTCAAAAATTTTTATGGTAGCGTCATCGTCGTCATCAAGCTCCGCAATCACGTGGGAGCCGTCGCAGTCTTGATAAACAACGCGCTCAATGGCGAAATCTTTCACGAACGCGAGGCTGACAGCTTCGTTGCCGTTTTCAGTTAAGATAAATTTCATTCTGCGCCTCCGTTCAGTGTCAAGTCAAGCAGAGCCATGCGAACCGCCACGCCGTTTTGAACTTGTTCTTGAATCGCCGATTGTCCGCAATAGGTGACCTCCGACGAAATTTCCAAGCCTTTATTCTGCGGACCTGGGTGCAGGATTAACACATCGTCCTTTGCGAGTTTCAAGCGGGCGTCGTTTATGCCGAAGACCCGCGCATATTCCCGCGTTGACGGAAATAATCCCGCTTGCTGTCGTTCAAGCTGAATTCGCAGGACGTTAATCACGTCGGCGGCTTGAATCGCGTCTTCAACTTCCTCGTGGAGCGTCACGCCGTCAAACGCAAAAAATCGCGGCAGGAGAGTTTTCGGTCCGGCGAAGTGAACTTCCATTCCCATTTTAGTCATCGCGTAAACGTCGGAGCGGGCAACGCGGCTGTGCAAAATGTCGCCGATAATCGCAACTTTCAAACCTGCGAGTCGTCCTTTGCGCTGTTCAATCGTGAACAAATCCAACAGGGCTTGCGAGGGGTGCGCGTGTGCTCCGTCGCCGGCGTTGATTATTACGGGCTTGACGGCTTTTGTCGCGAAGTCAGCCGCGCCCTCCGCCTTGTGCCGCATGACAATCGCGTCGACGCCCATAGCCTCAATCGTGCGGAGCGTGTCGCGCAAACTTTCACCCTTGACGATCGAACTTGTCCCGCTGTTTATGCTCACAACGTCCGCGCCCAAATATTTTCCCGCCAGCTCAAAAGAAGTGCGCGTCCGTGTCGACGGCTCGTAAAACAAATTCACAATCGATTTGCCGCGCAGGTTTGACAATTTTTTATCGCCGCCGCGCTTTATGATTTGTTTGAACTTGTACGCCGTGTCGAGTACGAGCCGAATCTCCTCCGCCGAAAAATTTTCCATCGCCACAATATTTTTCCCTAACAAATTCACAACCCCCCATAGATTATGATTGCCGCGTTGCTCAGGGCAAAGCTGCCGCGTCGGCGATCGGCCAGAAAATCAGCGTGGCTTTTCCCTTGACCAACTCAAGCGGCACAAAGCCCACGTCGGGGAAGCGCGAATCCAGAGAATTTCTGCGATTATCGCCGCAAACAAAGAGCGTCCCTTCCGGCACTGTCTGCTTGGGGTATTCCGTGCGCGTCTTCTCAGCAATGTAGTCTTCGTTAATCAGCGCGTCGTTTACGTAAACATGCCCGTCCTTAATTTCGATTGTGTCGCCGCCGACGGCAATCACGCGCTTTATAAAGTCGCGGGTGTGGTCGCGCGGATAGCGGAAGATGACAACCTCACTGCGCAACGGGTCACGCCAATGATAAATAAATTTGTTCACGACCAGCCGCTCGCCGTCCTGCAATGTCGGTTGCATGCTCGGTCCGTCCACGACGTAAAGCTCCACGATAAACGTCCGAATCAAAAGCGCGACAAGCACCGCCGATACGATTGAAATTATCCAACTTTTTGCTTCTTGCCCAATGATTGAACTCATATAAGATTCTCCTTGTATATTTCTGTTGATAAATATTGGAAATTTTATTCTGCCCATACCGTTATTTTCCTGCAAAAATTTTTCTATTGACGTATTGACTTTTTGATTATTTGTGATTATCATTAGCGGCGTCGAAAAGAATTCAACCGATTTAGGAGTGATAGATTATGGCGAACGAAAAATACACGGCGAAAGCGCAACAGGCAATGCAGGCGGCGCAACAGCTCGCGGCAATGAAATATCATCAAGAATTTAACTCGTTGCATTTGATGTTGGCATTGGCGAAAGAACCGGAAGGACTTTTGGCGACGATTTTTCAAGAATGTCAGACGGATTTGCCGATGTTGAAAGTGCGGCTCGAATCGGAGCTGAATAAAATTCCGCAGGTCAAAGGTCAAGAACGGCTGTCAATGGGCGTGGATTTGGCTCGCGTGATTGGCAAGGCGCGGGAATATGCGGCGGCGATGAAGGACGAATTCATCAGCACGGAACATTTACTGCTTGCGCTGGTCACCGACGGCAAAAAAGAAGTTCAAGACATTGCCAAGGAATATTTGCTGTTCAGAGACAAAATCGACGCGGCGATAAAAAAATATCGCAAGCAAAATGTCACGAGTGAAAATCCCGAAGAAACTTATCAGAGCTTGTCGAAATTCGGACGGGATTTAACGCAAGCGGCGCGGGCTGGCAAGCTCGACCCGGTTATCGGGCGCGACGAGGAAATTAGGCGCACGATTGAAATTTTAAGTCGGCGCACGAAAAATAATCCGGTGCTTATCGGTGAGCCTGGCGTCGGCAAAACCGCGATTGTCGAAGGGCTCGCAAGAAGAATTGTGGCGGGCGACGTTCCCGAATCGCTCAAAAATAAAACGCTCTACGCGCTGGATATGGGCAGTCTGATTGCGGGCGCGAAATTCCGCGGCGAATTCGAGGAACGCCTTAAAGCTGTGCTCAACGAAATTCAAAAATCTGACGGGCAAATTCTTCTGTTTATCGACGAAGTGCACACGGTCGTTGGCGCGGGCAAGGCGGAAGGCGCAATGGACGCCGGAAATATTTTGAAGCCGATGTTGGCTCGCGGCGAATTGCGTTGCATAGGCGCGACGACGCTCAATGAATATCGCAAATATATCGAGAAGGACACTGCGCTTGAACGGCGTTTTCAGCCCGTCATGGTCGGCGAACCGAGCGTTGAAGATACGATTACAATTCTGCGCGGCATTAAGGAGCGTTATGAAGTTCATCACGGCGTAAGAATTCGGGACGCGGCGTTGGTCAGCGCGGCGACACTTTCCGACCGCTACATTTCCGACAGATTTTTGCCGGACAAAGCGATTGACTTGATGGACGAGGCGGCGGCGAAACTCCGCACGGAAATTGAATCGTTGCCCGCTCCGATAGACGAAACGCGCCGCAAAATCATGCAGCTGGAGATTGAAGAGCAAGCACTCAAAAAAGAATCCGACGCCGCGTCAAAAGAAAAATTAAACTCAATCGCCGAGGAAATTTCTCAGCTCAAAGACAAGGAAAAAGTTTTGCGCGACAAATGGGAGGCGGAAAAGCAATCAATCTTGCGCGTGCGTGCGGTGAAAAAAGAAATCGACGCCGTCAATTTGGAAATCGAAGAGGCGCAACGAGCTTACAACCTGCAGAAGGCGTCCGAGCTGAAATACGGCAAGCTCCCCGAATTGATGAGAAAACTCAAGACCGCCGAGGAAGAAATTGCCGCGCAGAACACCGACGACCGCCTTTTAAAGGAGGAAGTCGGCGAGGAGGACATTGCCAAAGTTGTCAGCCGCTGGACGGGTATTCCGCTGGCAAAAATGTTGACGGGCGAGCGCGAAAAACTTTTGCACTTGGAAGATACACTGCACGAGCGCGTTGTCGGGCAGGACGAGGCGGTTAAAGCCG
>JAFPVP010000211.1 GCA_017412925.1 Selenomonadaceae bacterium | reverse complement strand
CTCTCGATTTCCTTAAGCGTAAAAAATTTTCTTCTTTGCTGTAGGTGATTCGCATGATTAACATTAAACCTGCCGATAAACCCCTGCGCGGCACTATCAACGTCCCGCCAGATAAATCCATTTCCCACCGCGCCATTATCTTTTCCGCACTGTTTAATTCTGCCGTCGAAGTTTTCAACTGCCTCGACGCCGCCGACGTTCGCTCCACTATAAGCTGTCTGCAGGCTCTCGGCACCGATATTCAACGCTACGGTGATTCTTTGCTTGTCAAGGGCGGCGCATTCCGTCAAAGTGCCACTCCACTCGACGCGGGCAATTCCGGTACCACCGCTCGCTTACTCACCGGTTTGCTTGCCGCTCAACCTTTCCAATCAACAATTATCGGCGACGCTTCACTTTCCAAACGTCCTATGGCTCGCGTCATCAATCCACTAAAAAAAATGGGCGCGGACATTTCCGCACGCGACGATAATTTTTTACCCATTAACATTAAACCTGCCCGACTGCACGGCATTGATTATTGCTTGCCCGTGCCTTCCGCCCAACTTAAATCTGCGCTACTACTCGCCGCGCTCTTCGCTGACGGTAAAACTACCATTGTCGAGCCAATTCCTTCACGCGACCATACTGAATTAATGCTTGCCGCCTTCAACGCAAATATCACTCGCGACGGCAATTCTATAATTCTCGACCCGTCCGCAAGATTGTCCACGCCGCGTACAATTTTCGTCCCCGCTGATTTCTCCTCCGCCGCATTTTTTATCGTTCTCGCCGCCATTATTCCTGATTCTCTCCTGACGATTAAAGACGTTGGCGTCAACCCGACACGCACCGGACTCCTTGACGTGTTGCGCGCCATGGGTGCCAATATCACGCTTTCCAATTTGCTCACTCAAGCCGGCGAACCCCGCGCAGATTTAACTGTTGCCTATGCGCCACTTCACGCCGCCGAATTGACTGCTGATATTATTCCGCGCCTCATCGACGAAATTCCAATTCTGGCTGTTGCCGCCGCCTTCGCCGAAGGTACTTCCTGCTTCCACGGTCTTGCTGAATTGCGCGTTAAAGAATCCGACCGCCTCGCCGCCATTGTCGAACAATTTAACAGAATCGCTCCAGGAGCTTTCCGCGCAGACGGCGACACGCTTTTTATTCAAGGGCAATGTCCCACTCGTTTTGCCGACTGTCAATCGCTCGGCGACCACCGCATTGCCATGGCTTTAACAGTCTTCGCCACGGCTGCTCACGGTGCCGCCATTGAAAATCAAGAGTGCGTTGATATTTCCTTCCCGAATTTCTTCGACTACTTTTGTTGAATCGAAAAAATTTTTTGCAGAGGTGAGAGCATGAAGAGAATTTTTTTGGAAGATTTAAGAGAACCGGAAGTTACGATAGGCGGCGAGGACGCAAATCATTTGGCGCGGTCACTGCGGGCGCGGCGCGGCGATAGAATTACGGCGGTCGACAGGCTCGGCAACAGCGCGGTCATCGAGTTGATTGATTTCGACAGAGAGACGATAAGAGCGCGGCGCATTAGTGCCATTCAAAAAATCTTTGTCGAGAAAAAAATTATTTTGGCGGATTGTCTGCCGAAACAGAATCGTTTTGAAAACATAATCGAAAAGGCGACGGAGCTTGGCGTTCACAGAATCGAGCCGCTGATTTCCGAAAGAACCGTAGCTCGTCCCGGCGGCGCGCGCGAAAAATCAAAATTGGAACGCTGGCAACGAATCGCTAAGGAAGCCGCCGAACAGTGCGCCCGCGACACAATCCCCGAAATCGGAAATATTCGCAAGCTGGACGATTGGTTGGCGGAAATTAATCCGCTGAACGATACGTTACTGCTTTTTTGTTGGGAAAATGAGCGTGTGGCGACCGTCCGCGAAGTTTTGAGAACTTACATTGACAAAGATATTATCGTGCTTATCGGTCCGGAGGGCGGCTTCAGCGAGCGCGAAGTCATAAAAATAAAATCGGCGGGCGGAGTCAGCGTCACGCTCGGAAAAAGAATTTTAAAAACTGACACGGCGGCAATTTCCGTGCTGGCGATGATAAATTATGAGCGCATGGCAACGTGACGTTGCATCCAATGTGCGCGATTGAGTTTAAAGAAATTTTTAGTTGGTCGCCGCGCTTGAATGTTTTTGGAGGTGAAAAATTTTTTGAAGTATGTTTTCTTCCAGACGCTGGGCTGCAAAGTCAATCAATACGAATCGGAAGCAATGCAAAAACTTTTCGCGGCGGCAGGCTGGCAAATCGCGGAAAAAATTTCGGAAGCGGAAGTTGTCGTGGTGAATACGTGCACGGTGACGGCAGTCAGTTCGCAAAAATCGCGGCAGATGATTCGTCGCGCGGCTAAAAAAAATTGCGTGCTGGTCGTCGTGGGCTGTTACGCGCAGAGTGAGCCTGAAGAAATTTCAAAAATCGACGGCGTGGACGTGATAATCGGCACGAAAGACAGGACGCGCATTGTCGAGTTGGTCGAGGCGGCAATTAAGAATCGCGAAAAAATTTTGCAAGTCGGCTCGGTCAAGGAGATTCGCGAATTTGAGGAACTGCCGCACAGCCCGCACCGCACGCGGGCTTTTTTAAAGATTGAGGACGGCTGCAATAATTTTTGTTCGTACTGCATAATCCCTTACGTTCGCGGGCGGGTTCGCAGCCGCAAGCTTGAAAGTATTCGCGCGGAAAGTCTTCAGCTCAAGGCGGCGGGCTATAAAGAAATTGTTTTAACGGGCATTCACATTGGAGCTTACGGGCGCGACTTGAGCGAAAAAATTTCTCTCGTCGACGCGATTAAAACTGTCCTTGACGCGGCAAATCCTCTAAGGTTGCGGCTGGGCTCGCTTGAATCGGCGGAAATGACGGACGAACTGATTGACTTGCTAAAAAATGACGGGCGCATTTGCAATCACGTACATTTACCGTTGCAATCGGGCAGTGACGAAATTTTAAGAGCGATGCGCCGACCGTACACGACGAAAAATTTTGCCCAACTGACTGCGCGGCTGGCTAAAGAAATTCCGGAAATATCAATCGGCACAGATTTAATTGTCGGCTTCCCGAACGAAACGCCAGAAAATTTCTCGGAGACGCTGGAATTTATTCGCGCGCAACCGTTCAGCAAAATTCACGTGTTCCCGTATTCCGCAAGGGCAGGAACTTTGGCGGCGACGCTCCCGAATCAAATATCGCCGCAAATAAAAAAAGCCCGCGCGGCTCAAGCGTTGGAAGTGTCGCAGGCTAAACAAAAAATTTTTTCGGAGCGACTAATCGGCAAGACGGTGGAGATAATCGCGGAAACTTCGACGGACGGAATTGTCGACGGGCTGACAAAAAATTATGTGCGCGTCTACGTTCCCGATAAAAATATTCAGCTCGGCGAGGTCGTTAAAGTCAACGTCGAAAAACTTTTCAAAGACGGCGTTATCGGTTCGGCAAAAAAGATTTTTCAGAACGTGTAACAAAATTCTTCGCCTGACGTATAAGGGACAGAAAGAAAAATTCAAAGCAAACAAGACAAAAGGAGATAGATAAAAATGGCGAACGAAATTTTGAAAGACGAAATCTTGAAGGACGAACAACTGGATCAAGTGGCGGGCGGCACCCTCGCACAGACCAACGACGATATTAGAAGGTTCGCCAGGGAAACGGGCTTCCGCTTCCACGGCAACGACAGCCAACAGCGCGAACAGCTCCGCGACATTCTCTACCGTTGCGGCATAAAGATTAAAGACCACGGCGGTGTCAACAACAACGAATACTTCCTCCTCGACCGCAAAGGAAATAGAATCCGCACCCTCAACGAAAACGAAGCCATGAACACCGCGATTCACAACTACAGGAACAAAAAATTCATCTGCTAAAAAACTCCCTCCAACAAAAAAGTCTCGGAACAAATCGTCCGAGGCTTTTTTTGTTTAAGAAAGCTCGCCCAAAATTTTTCGGACGCCCGCGCTTTTAATCTCCAACCGATTTTCGACGACGTGCAAAGAGAGCGACTCGCCTGCCGTGACGAAATTTTTAAACTTGAGCTTGACGAAATTTTTTTGAACTGCCGCGCAGATTGTCTCCAAAATCAAAAGTGTGGGCACAATCGGCGGCTTGAGCTGGTGAATTTGATTTCTGTCGCCGATTTCCTCAACGAACGAAAAAATTTCCTGCGCCGTGAAGATTCTCCAAATTTTTTCTGACGACTGGACGCGCGAGCCCAAAGCCGGTTTAATTTCCCTGCGCGGGCGAATCATTTTAATCAAAAGCTCCGCCTCCGACGAACGCGCCCTTAAAAGAGCCATCGTCGCATGATTTTTTAAAATTTCTACGCCCGCCTCAAAAGTTCCGCGCTGAAAAGTCGCTTCGATTATTACAAAACTTTTATACTCGGAGAAAGTTGCCAATTTCTTTGCGAGGTCTCTAATCATAGGGTTCACTCCAAAAAAAATGCCCGCCGAGTTGACGAGCGATTTATTTCGAGCAGAAGATTTTTCAGAACATCATGTTAATCAAGTTGCCCATGTTGCTGTAAGCCGCCATGTTGCGATAAGCTTTGCCGGTGTAAAGCGCGGCGGTATCGAGCTGGTCGCCGAGCATTTCCTGCGCGGTCGGGAAGAGTCTATCCGCTTGGCTGTTGGCGAAACTGATATGACTTTCCGCTTTGCCCGCGAGCCCGTCCTTGCCGAGGATACTTGAAACTTTGTCGGGGTCGTTTAGAATCGTGTTGGCGAGTTTCGCTTCGTTAATGCTGAGGGAGCCGTCACTTCCAACAGTCAAGCCAACTGAATCGTAAAGCGAGGCACGATAGCCCGCGTCGCCGAAAGTCGTAGCCACTTGCCCGATACGCTTTGAAACTTCCTTGTGGTCGCTAAAGAATTTAATCGCTACGTTATAATCTTTGACAAAATCCGTTACGGTGTCGAGTGCCGATTGTAAATCTTTGCTGTAAGTTGTCGTGGTAGTGGTGACGCCGTTTTGGTCGGTGTCGGTGGTCGTGGTTATCGCGCCGTCTTTTTCCACGTTAAAGTTGTAAGTCTTGAGCTTTTCGGCGGACGCGCTGAGGTTTTCCATATTCTCCGAGAATTCGGATTGAAACGCGCTCTTTGCGTCTTCGTAGCTGGACATGACCGATTTCATATTAGCGTTAATCTCCGTCAAGCCCGCGAGCGCACTTGCCGCGTTGTTTTGGAAGTTGCCGTAAGAACTCCACAGCTGATTGATAGAATTTTGTTTCTGATTGTTATTGCCGAAGAGCCAGCCGGAATTGCCGACGCCGCCCAACGAATTAATCCCTGCCATTTTAATCACCTTCCCTGAAACGAAAACTCTCCTTGAAACTTTGCGCTGATTTTACAACATCCGGCGGCGGCTTGCAAGATTTTTTTATCTGCTGATTTCAAATTCCACGTGAACATTTGCTGAACAAGTCAGCGTTCCACTTTCAATCGGCGTTTCAAATGCGGCGGCGGAGTCTTCAGCCATGGCACGCGACATTTTATAATTTCGCGGCGCGGAAACGGAACTTGAATTTATCGACACGTTGCGAACGCCCACGATACTTTTTCCCAACGCGGCGACCGCAATCTCCGCTTTTCTTTTTGCGTCGAGCACGGCAAGTCTTAACGCTTCGTCCTGGTAAGCAGTTTTGTTGCGCAAGCCGAAGTTCAGAGAGTTGACTTGATTGGCTCCGTGATTCAACGCCGCGTCGATAACTTTTCCGACAAGATTTAAATCATCAACGATAATCGTCACGGAATTTGTTGCCTCGTAGCCGTCGAGAATTCTTTTGCCGTTGTCTGTGTGGCGATAAACCGGATTGAAATTGTAATTGCCCGTCGAAATTTTTTTGCGTTCAATGCCCAGCGCGACAATCGAATTGATGACGGACGTGGCGGCTTTGGCGTTGGCGGCTTGCACTTCCGAAGGATTTTTTGCCCGCGTCAACACTCCAACGGAAATTGTTGCGCGGTCTGGTTGCGCCTCGACAGTTCCCTCACCGCTGACGATAATTATCGGCGGCGGAATTTCTGCGGCAAAAGTCGTCGTGCAAATCATCATCGCGATTAACAGTGTCAAGCTAAAAATTTTCATACAGACACCTCCGAAAAAATTTTTTACCTCCGACGCGACGGCAACAGCTTCTTAGCTATCGACAACATTAATTTTATTCTGTTGAGCTGATTGACTTCCGACGAGCCAGCCTCGCAGTCTATCGCCACCACGTTTGCCCGCTCGAAATGCTGCCTTAGCGTGTGCATGACGCCCTTGCCCGTTAAATGATTCGGAAGGCACGCGAACGGTTGCAGGCACACGACATTTTCCACGCCCTCTTCAATCAGCTTGACCATCTCGCCGGTTAGGAACCAGCCTTCCCCGTTCAAATTGCCCGTGCTGACAAATTTACTTGCAAGCCGCGCAGTTTCTTTGATTGAGTGCGGCGCGCGGAAGTGTTTAGAATTTTTGAGCGCGTTTTTCATCGGCAAGCGGAAAAATTCTATGAACTTGATAAAAAGCTCCGCGAAAATTCTTTCCTTACGAGAGCCGCCGAGAATTTCTTGCTTGACAATCGCGTCGTGCGCTATGTACAGGAAAAAATCCACGAAATCGGGCATGACGACTTCCGCGCCTTCCTCGTGCAAAACTTTTTCCAAAAAATTATTCGCGACGGGGTGATACTTAACCAAAATTTCTCCGACGATGCCGACGCGCGGTTTAGTCAGCGTCTCGTTAATCGCTATCGCGTCGAATTGGCGAACAATCTCCCGAATATTTTTTCTGTAGCTGAAATAATTTCCGTCGACCAAATCCGCCTTGGCGAGCGTCATCCATTCGGCAAAAAGTTTATCGGTTTCTCCGCGCCGAATTTCATAGGGGCGCATACGGTTTGAAACGTTCATGAGCAAATCGCCGTAAACGCTGGCTTTAATCGCGTCCATGAGGCAATCGCGGCTTAAGTTAAAGGCGTCGGTCTCTTCGGGCAAACCCCAGCACGCGAACACCGGCACCTGACCGAAGCCCGCGAACTTCAACGCGCGGCGCATGACGCTGATATAATTCGTGGCACGACAGCCGCCGCAAGTTTGGAATAAAATTATCGACGTGTTATCGGGGTCGCATTCGCCCGACTTCAACGCCGCGAGCATTTGTCCCGTCACGACGATTGCCGGATAGCACATCTCGTTGTTGACGTAGCGCAAACCCAAATCAATCGCCGCCTTGTCGGGCAACGCGGGAATTAAAACCCTGTAGCCGTATTTATTCAAGACGGTTTGAATCAGTTCAAAATGAATCGGAGCCATCTGCGGCGCGAGGATTGTGTGCTTAGCTTTGCAATCGGGCGTAAAGTGCGGGCGTTCGGGGAATTTTTTTGTAAAGTATTCGACGGGCGGACGTTTCTTCAGCGCGGCGAGCAGTGAACGCAACCTTATCCGCGCCGCGCCGAGATTTGAAACCTCGTCGAGCTTTATCATCGTGTAAATTTTCCCGTGCGCCTCCAAAATTTCTTTGACTTGCTCAATCGTCAGCGCGTCCAATCCGCAACCAAACGAGCTTAATTGAATCAGCGTGACGTTTGGATTTTGAGCTGCGAACTGCGCGGCGTGATAAAGTCGGGCGTGATAGCTCCATTGATTGACGACGGAAACGGGCGGCGAGTCGGTTTTCGTGTGATAAACGCAATCTTCGGAGAGAATCGGCAAGTTGTAGGCTTGAATCATTTCGTCGATACCGTGATTAATTTCTGGGTCGACGTGATACGGGCGTCCGACGAGTAAAATTGCGTGTTCGCCGGTCTGTTCGATACGCTTTAAAACTTCGTCGCCGAAATTTTTTATGTCGCGGCGATAATTTTCCATTTCAGCGGCGGCTTTGTCGACGGCGGAGGAGATTTCTTTAGCGGAAATATTTTCGTCAGCGAATTCTTCGGCGAGCCGCTTCTTTAATTTTTTCAAGTCGTGGACGGGCAAGAACGGTTGGATAAATTTAATGCCGCGTTCCTTTAAAATGTCCATGTTATTGCGAATATTTTCAGGATAGCTGGCGACAATCGGGCAGTTGTAAAAATTATCGGAGCGCGTGTCGAAGTTGTACGGTTCGCAGGGATAAAAAATTTTCGTCAACCCGCGCTCAACCAAATCCATAATGTGACCGTGCGTAAGTTTGGCGGGGTAGCAGAGCGAATCGCTCGGTATGGTAGAAATTCCTTTGTAGTAGAGTTGCGCGGAAGACTTCGCGGAAATTTCGACGCGATAACCCAACTCCGTGAAAAACGTGTGCCAGAACGGATAATCTTCGTAAATGTTCAAAACTCGCGGAATGCCGATTGAGCCGCGCGAAGGATTTTCCAGCGGTTGATAATCGAACAGCCGCTGATATTTGTAAGCGTAGGCGTTCGGAACTTCGGATTGAGTTTTAGGCTTGCCTCCGACGCCGCGCTCACAACGATTGCCAGTGAAATATTTGCCGCCGTCAGGGAATTTTTGCATGGTGATTAGGCAATTATTTCCGCAACGCCCGCAACGATAACTTTTCGTGACGACGGAGAAATTCTCCAGTTCATCAGCAGATAAAAGTTTAGACACGCCCGAAAAATTTTCTTTAGCCAAAATCGCCGCGCCATACGCGCCCATAAGCCCAGCGATGTCGGGGCGGATAACTTCGCGGTGAAGAATTTCTTCAATCGAACGGAGGACGGCGTCGTTGTAAAAAGTTCCGCCCTGCACAACGATATTTTCGCCGAGGTCTTCGACGTTTTTGAGCTGCATGACTTTGAACAGCGCGTTCTTGATGACGGAAAGCGCGATGCCCGCCGAAATGTCGTTGACGGTCGCGCCCTCCTTTTGCGCCTGCTTAACTTTGGAGTTCATAAAAACTGTACAGCGCGTGCCCAAATCGACGGGAGCCTCCGAAGTCAGAGCTTTTTTTGCGAAGTCGCCAACGGTCATGTTCAAGCCTTGCGCGAAATTTTGAATGAACGAGCCGCAACCCGCGCTGCAAGCTTCGTTGAGCGTGATGTTGCCAATCGTGCCGTCCTTGACGAAAAAACATTTCATATCCTGCCCGCCAATGTCCAACACGAAAGAAACGTCGGGGCAAAACTCCTGCGCGGCAGTCAGGTGAGCAAAAGTTTCGACTTCGGAGCCGTCAGCGTGGAGCGCGGCTTTAACAATCGCCTCGCCGTAGCCCGTGGTGAACACGCCGCCAATCTGCGCGGTCGTGGGAATTTTTTCGTAGAGGTCGCGAATTTGATTGACGACGATTTTCAGCGGCGCGCCCTCGTTGGAGCCGTAATTCGTGTAGAGAATTTCTTTATCGGAGCCGATTGCGCAAATTTTTGTAGTTGTTGAGCCGGCGTCAATCCCGACGAAAATTTTTCCGTGATAAGTGTTCAAATCGCCGCGCTTGACCTTTGCTTTATCGTGACGAGCTTTAAAATTTTTGTAGTCAGCATTGTCTTTGAAAAGCTTTAAGTTTCTAGGATTTTCATTACGCATTACGCATTGCGCATTACGCATTGAATTTTCAAGCTGATTTATGGAGAATTCTTTAGCCTCGTCACTTAACGCCGCGCCCGTTGCAACAAAAAAATTTCCGTCGGGTGTGTCGACGACTTCCTCCTTGGAAAGTCCGAGCGTCTCGACGAAACGTTTCTTGAGTTCGGGCAGGAAATGGAGCGGTCCGCCCAAAAAAGCGACGTTGCCATTAATCGGACGACCTTGCGCCAAATTCCCAATTGTCTGATTGACGACTGCTTGAAAAATCGACAGCGCAATATCGGCTTTCTTCGCGCCGTCGTTCATGAGTGCTTGAATATCTGTCTTCGCGAAAACTCCACAGCGCGAAGCAATCGTGTAAATTTGTTTGCCCTTCTCCGCCAAAGCATTCAAGCCCAGCGCGTCAGTCGACAGCAAGCTCGCCATGTGGTCGATAAAAGAGCCGGTGCCGCCCGCGCAGACGCCGTTCATGCGGACTTCGGGCGCGTTGCCCAAATAAATAATTTTCGCGTCCTCGCCGCCGAGTTCAACGACGGTATCGGTCTGCGGAATAAATTTTTCTACCGCCGTTTGACAGGCAATAACTTCCTGCACGAACGGCAACGAAATTTTTTTAGCAATGCCCATGCCCGCCGAACCTGCCAGCGCGATTTTAAAAGTTTTCTCGCCGATTATATTTTTCAGCGACGTTAAAGAATTTGTAAGCGCGGAGCCGATTTCTGAGAAGTGCCGCGCATAATTTTTAAAGATAAGCCGTTCCTCGTCCATGACGACCAGCTTTATCGTCGTGGAGCCGATGTCTATTCCGACTTTCATAAAAAAATCACCTCGCCGTTTGTAATTTTATAATTCAAGCGTCAAGGTGTCAATCAGAAAAGTTTTTGGTCAACATGACGCCGAAAATTTTTACAAAAAAAGTCCCCGCAAAGTTTTTCACGGGGAAAAATTTTATTCAAGAGGTAAGAGGTTAGAGGCTGTGTCCAACGGATTGAATTTCTTTGCGATTGTAATTGCGGAATTGATATTCGATTTGTTCGAGCGTCTTGCCCATGGTTTCGGGGACGCACAAAACAAATTGACCTGTCGCCTGCTTTGTGCTAAATTAATTTTAGTAAACTCATCAGCACACGAAACGCCAAGTCAATTGTTTTTCTGATTCTAAGCG
>JAFPVP010000210.1 GCA_017412925.1 Selenomonadaceae bacterium | reverse complement strand
AGCGGTTCGCGAGTTCCTTGCCAAAGACTCAATCGATAAAAAATCGCTGTTTACGCGGCTGACCAATGCACTTAACAGTGGCGACTTCGCGACTGCCTCCAAACTGCAGGTCGAAATGTATGACAAGATTGAGGAACTCAAGCAACTTTACGACGAATACGTTAAGAACAACATTTGAAATTTTTTCGGGGGCAGTGAGCGTAGGTTCGCTGTCCCTTTTGTTCGGAGGATTAGAAATGTGCAGAATAGGAGCAGTAAAAAGCAAAAAGCCCGTGTATCCGTCAATGGCACTGCGCTTGATGTTGCCACAACAGGAAGGGCACGACAATTCAGGCTTTGCAATGGTGATGCAAGATTTATCGGGCGTGTTCGCACTGTACAAGGACAAGCCGTTGTTGTCAATGGCGTGCACGAAACAGGGCGCGCGGCTCGTCGAAGATTATATGTCCGCTCAAAATTTCGTAAAAATGGCGGAGTGGTTGCCCGTGCCCAATAAGAAAAAGGGCTTAGATATTCAAACTATGCCTTATTACATTTTCCGGAATTACGATTATCCTGAACATTACGACGACGAGGAAAGTCGCGAAGCTTTGCTGTTGGACACGCGACTTGCCTTGAGAAAAATTTTAACAGAGTCAAATCAAGGCTACGTTTATTCATTCTGGCCGGACGTGCTGACGTTGAAGGAAATCGGCGACCCGCGAGACATTGCAACTTACTTTCGGCTTTGGGATGACAACGAAACTTTGCTGGCGAAAAATATAATCGTGCAGTGCCGACAGAACACCAATTACAAAATCGTTCGATACGCGGCGCACCCGTTCTTTTTGCAGGGTTATACGCTCTGCGCCAATGGCGAAAATACTTTCTACACGAAGAACAAGGAGTTCCAGAAAAATCTTCATCGCGGCTACATCGGCTTTGAATCGGATTCGCAAAATTTTTTGTACACGTTGCATTACGTTCTGCATGAGTTGAAATGGTCGATACCCTACTATAAGCACGTGATAACACCGTTGCCGTTCGCCGAAATTGCACAGCGTCCCGACCGAGATATTTTGCTGTCGATTCGTCAATCGCTGGCGCATTTGGAAATTAACGGACCGAACACGATAATTGCAGGCTTGCCCGATGGACGCATGATGACTTGTTGCGACTCGAAAAAATTGCGTCCGGTGGTAGTTGGCGGTGATGATACTACGATTGCAATTTCCTCCGAAGTCTGCGGCATTAACGAGATTTTGCCCGAAAGGAACGCGCAGAAAGATATTTATCCGAATGAGCGTGAAGTCGTCGTGATTGATAATAATTTGGGGGTGACGAGATGGAAGCAATGAAAGTTCAAGATTTGGCGGTCAACGATTTGCCCTGGAAGATTGAATACAATGCCGAGCGATGCACAATGTGCGGCAGTTGCGTCGCGTCTTGCACCTTCCGCGCCATTAAGGTTGAAGTTCAGCGCAAGTCAATTACACTTTCCGAAGCAAATCAGCCCGAACCGATTCACAGACAGCTTGCCATTCCCGTCATCAAGCAAATTGCCGACATTAACTGCGCGTGTCGAGGTTGCGGAATGTGCGAAAGGGTTTGTCCGAACAATGCAATTCGTGCTGTGAGGAATATCGACAACCGCAGAAATTTACTTTTCAACAGACCAATTAAGCGCGGCGGTCGCACGAACTTAAACGCGCAACGGACGCTGGATAAAATTATCGTCGGGCGAATTTCGCAAATGACTGACCCGTCGCTTGATTCGATTCGTCACACTTTTGATATACGGTCGCCGCTCGGTCGCGTGCTCTCGGCGAAGGAATTACTCGTGCAAATGGACGGCGGCAAGCTCGTAATGACGCGGAAGACTCCGCCGGTTCGTTGGATTTACCCTCTGATTTTTTCTGATATGTCAATCGGAGCGTTGTCGACGCGGGCTTGGGAAGCGGTTGCAATGGCGGCGGCTTATCTCAACGAGAAATGTGGCTTACCCGTGCGAATGAGTTCCGGCGAAGGCGGAATGCCCGTCAAGCTCATGGAGTCGGATTATCTCAAATATTTCATCATACAGATAGCGTCGGGGCATTTTGGTTGGAACAGAATTATAAAAGCAATGCCGCGAATGAAAGTTGACCCTGCAGGTGTGCTGATAAAAATCGGACAAGGAGCCAAGCCTGGCGACGGCGGCTTACTTCAAGCGGAAAAAGTCGGACCTCATATCCAAGCCCTGCGCGGCGTTCCTAAAGCAACATTGTCCTCGCCGCCGAATCATCAAGGGTTGTATTCAATCGAAGAATCCGTTCAGAAAATGCATTTGTCGTTGAATGCGGCGTTCGGATTCAGATTACCTGTTGCGATAAAATGCGCGGCGTCGTCAACGTCGGTTTCGGTCTACAATAATCTTTTACGCGATCCGTACAAAATTTGCGGCGGATTTTTTATCGACGGCATACAAGGCGGGACGGGCGCGGCTAATGAAATTTCTCTCGACCACACCGGACATCCGGTTGTATCGAAAATTCGCGACTGCTACAACGCGGCGATTGAGCAAGGTGCGCAAGGACAAATTCCGCTGTATGGCGGCGGCGGAATCGGCATTACGGGCAACGCGGCGGCTGACGCTTTCAAGATGATTTGCCTTGGCGCGAACGGCGTTTTCTGCGGAAAAATTTTAATTCAACTGCTAGGCTGTGTTGGCAATGAAAACGGGCGGTGCAACGCTTGTAATACCGGCAAATGTCCGACCGGCATTTGTACGCAGAATCCGCGACTTGTAAAGCGGCTCGACGTTGACAAAGGTGCGCAGAAAATTGTTGACTACGTGCTTGCCTTCGACGCCGAGTTAAGAAAGTTAATGGCTCCGATTGGCAACAGCTCCTTGCCGGTGGGCAGAAGTGACGCGCTCGTTTCAACCGATAAAGCCATTGCCGACAAGCTCGGTATTCAATACGTCTGCTGATCCATGAATACTTACAAAATTATCGACGAAAAGACTTGGAGTCGAGCCGCTCACTGCGCGGTTTTCAGGAATTGCATTGAGCCGAGTTTTTGCGTGACTTTTGAGGTTGACGTTACCAATTTT
>JAFPVP010000209.1 GCA_017412925.1 Selenomonadaceae bacterium | reverse complement strand
TTTGGCGAAAGTTGTTGCCAATACCGCATTGATATTGCACAGGGCATGTTAAAATTTTTTGGAACTTATTATGCGTATCATTTGCCAATCATTTTGAGGAGGGGCGAACATTGGAAAAAAGGGAGAGTTTATGGGAAGCATATCTGAGACGCGGCTTTTCACGTCGGAGCTTTTTAAAGGGCTGTGTCGCGTTGACCTCGCTCATGGGCTTGAGCACGGATATGTTCTCGAAAGTCGTGGAGGCGGCGGAAAATAAACCGTTGCCGGTAGTAATTTGGATTCACGGGCACGAGTGCACGGGCTGTGACGAATCGTTTATCCGTTCGGGCGCACCGCTTGCCTCGGACGTGGTGCTCTCGTCAATCGCGCTGGAGTATGACCATTTGCTTAGCGCGGCTTGTGGCGCACCGTTCGAGGCGCATCTCGACGAAACAATCGCCAAATACAACGGGCAATATATTTTGGCGGTCGAAGGCGCGGTTGCCACTCGTGACAGCGGCGTTTATTGCATGTCGGGCGGGCACACGTTCACGCACCTTTTGGAGAAGGCGGCTAAGGGCGCGGCGGCGATTATCGCTTACGGCTCGTGTTCGGCTTACGGCGGCATTCAAGCTGCCAAACCGAATCCGACAGGCTCGGCGGGCATTGAACATTTCGTCGGCGGCAAGCCCGTCGTCAAGGTTCCAGGCTGTCCGCCCATTCCCGAAGTCATGACGGGCGTTGTAATGCATGTCGCGCTGTTCGGAAGTCTGCCGCCGTGCGATGCTGACGGTCGTCCTAAACAATTTTACGGCAACAGAATTCATGACACGTGCTATCGGCGTCCGTTCTTTGATGCGGGCATGTTCGCGGAAACTTTCGACGACGCGGGCGCGAAGGCGGGCTGGTGTCTTTACAAACTCGGTTGCCGCGGACCGGAAACTTACAACTCCTGCGGCAATCTGCGTTGGTGGCAGGGCATGAGCTATCCGATTCAATCTGGCGCGCCGTGTATTGGTTGCTCGAACGCTAATTTCTGGGACGAAGACCCGTTTACAACTCGGCTCCCGCAATACGGCAAACTCGGCGACGTTGACAAAATCGGCGCGGCTCTGGGCGTGCTGACTGCGGCGGGCGTTGCCGGTCATGCGGTTGCCAGTATCGTTCAGCGCAACCAACGCGAAAATCTTATCGACGAAGAACATCACGAATAAATGAGGTGAAATTAAATGCAACACGTAGTAGTAGACCCTATCACGAGGATTGAAGGGCACTTGCGCGTTGAAGTCACTGTGGACGAAACAAACGGCACTGTCACCGACGCAATTTCCAGCGGCACGGCTTGGCGCGGCTTGGAATTGGTTTTGAGAGACCGCGACCCGCGCGACGCTTGGGCGTACATTCAGCGCATTTGCGGCGTCTGCACCACGGCGCACGCGCTCGCCTCCGTCCGTTCAGTTGAAGACGCGCTCGGCATTGCCATTCCGCTCAACGCAAATTATATCCGCAACATCATGGCGGCAACTTTGACTGTTCAAGACCATTTAATCCATTTCTATCATCTGCACGCGCTCGATTGGGTCAGCCCCGTCGAAGCTCTTGCCGCCGACCCCGCCAAAACTGCAGAACTTCAAACGGCGGTTTTAAATGCTTATCGCGTCGACTTGAAAGTTCCCGATGAAGTCAACACCGAAGCTTTCCCGCACGACTTCCCCGCCGCCACGCCGCAATACTTCGCGGGCATTAAAGCTAAAGTTCAAGCTATCGTCGCAAGCGGTCAGCTCGGAATTTTCTCGGCGCACTGGTGGGATCACCCCGATTATAAACTCCTGCCGCCTGAAGTTCATCTCATGGCAGTTGCGCACTATCTTGAAATGCTTGACAAACAACGCGAAATTATCACGCCGCACGTTGTCTTCGGCGGCAAAAATCCGCACCCGCATTACGTCGTTGGCGGCGTCCCCTGCTCTATCAGCCTGACGGACGGCAACGCCCCGATTAACACCGCCCGCCTTGCCATCGTCGACCGCGCTATCAACATGGCTCGCGACCTCGTCAACAATTATTATCTGCCCGACCTCGTGGCTATCGGCGCGATTTACGCTAAGGCGGGACGCATTGACGGCGGCGGCTTATCCAAAACGCGCGTGCTTGCCTTCGGCGATTATCCGCTCACGGGCTACAAGGGAACTTCAGCCGGCGGCGGCTACTTTGAAAATCTTTTGGTTCGTTCAAATGGCGTCGTCGAAAATTTCGGCATGGGCGTCGAAAAAGCTGTATTCACTCCAATCACGGCGGAGGATTTGAAAGCTCCCGACATCATCTCCGAGGCTGTCGATCACGCTTGGTACGAATATCCCGAAAACGCCGGCAAGAATCTGCACCCGTGGAAGGGCGTCACCAAAGACAAATACACCGGTCCGAAGACCGGCACTCCGACCATGTGGGAAACGCTCAACGAAGCCGGCAAATATTCCTGGCTCAAAACGCCCAAATGGAAAGGCAAACTCTGCGAAGTGGGACCGCTGGCGCATTACATTATCATCTACACCAAAGCGCAGAAAGGGCAGTTGCCTGACCCGACGTGGGCTGAGCAAATGATGCTTAAGCAAATCGAAGTTGTTTCAAGCGTTTTGGGAGTTCAGCCGCATGTTTGGATGCCGACCATGCTCGGACGCACCGCTTGCCGTTGCCTTGACGCACAGCTCGCCGCCGAAGTAAACAAATTCTTCTTCGACAAGCTGGTTGCCAACCTCAAGACGGGCGATACAACCGTTATGAACAACGAGAAATGGGATCCTTCCACTTGGGCGACTGAATGCATGGGCGTTGGTCTCTACGAAGCTCCGCGCGGCGGTTTAAGTCATTGGGTTTGCATTAAGAACGGCAAAATTGACAACTATCAATGCATCGTCCCGACGACGTGGAATGCCTGCCCGCGCGACGACCAAGCCGGTCACGGTGCCTACGAATTGGCGATGATGACGACGCATGTTGCCATTCCCGATAAGCCGCTCGAAATCGGCAAAGTTGTCCGCTCCTTCGACCCGTGCATGGCTTGCGCTACCCACATGTACAACGCTAAGGGGGAAGAAATTAATATCATTTCGACTGACCCCTACGGGAGGTGAGCTACGATGGCGATTAAATCTGTCAAGGACGTTAAGCGCAAGGAATATTATCTTTTTAGCCCGTTCCTGCGCATTTTCCACTGGCTTATGGTCGTGATGATTCTCGTCCTGTTCGGCACGGGGCTTTTAATTACAAAGCCCATGAACGTCGGCGGCACCGAACCTGTCTTTGCGGGCATGACGGTTGATATTATCCGCGATATTCATTTCCTGGCGGCGTTCATTCTCTGCGCGGGGCTGATTATGCGCGTCTACGGCTTCATCATCAACAAGGGCGACAGACTTTTCCCGCGTTTCTGGGAAGGACACTTCTACAGCGAGACCGTCGAAGTTGCGCTCCACTACATGCTTTTGAAATCGCACCACTCGCCGTTTTTGAGAAATCCGCTGGCGCGCGGCTCCTATGCCATGCTCTACGTTTTGCTCGCGGTTGAAATTCTCACGGGCTTTGCAATGTATTTAATGGCGAATCCCTCCTCGGTGTTCGGTTCGCTCTTTAACTGGGTCAACGTGCTCGTCGGCTCGGAGATGATGAGCCATTACATTCATCATTACGTTGCGTGGTTTATAATTCTGTTCGCGATTGGTCATTTCTACATGGTCGTCCGCGCAGAGTTCATGGAAGGCGAAAGCGAAGTTTCCAGCATGTTCTCCGGCAAGAAAGTTTTGCCGCACACGCCCAAAGACGCTAACGAACTCGATTAAAAATATTTTACGCAAAAAAATTTCCCGGCGAATTCGTCGGGATTTTTTTATTTGCTGTAAGGTGCGCCGTTGTAAATTCTCGGTCGCGCAGAAAAATTTTTGTTGATGATGCTTTTGGTTTCGTCAAAGGAAGTCGTGCGAATATCCATCAAATCTAAGAGCGCGTGAATCAGATAATCTGTTCGATATGGGCGGTCAAGCGCGGCGTTGATTGCAGAAATTTTTTCGGGATAACGCTCGCGAAAACTTTTCGACGCCCAAATTAACGCGGGAATTTCAATCATGTGGACGTTGCCCTCCTCCTCCACGGAGTGCCACGCGAAGTCCCGCCCGTCGTAAACTTCCTCGCCGTGGTCGGAAATGTAAATCAGCACGGCGTTTTTGTCCTCGAAGCGGCGAATAATTTCATCGACGATAAAGTCATTGTACAGGACGGCGTTGTCGTATTCGGCAGTGCCTTGCCGCCAAAGTTCTTCGGGCTTGTCCTCGTCGGCGGCGGAAAATTTTTCAAACTCGGCGGGATAACGTTCGCTGTAAATTCCGTGCGTGCCGTAGAGATGAATGACGTAAAAATTTTTTTCGGCAGTCGACGCGGCAATAAATTCGTCGAGCACGGGCAGTAACACGCCGTCGATTTTTCTGTTCAAAATAATTTTGTCTCGCGCTTCCGTAAAGTATTTCTCATTGCACCGCGCAGAAAAATATTTGTCAAAGTTGCCGAAAATTCCACGAGGGCTTTGATTCGACAGCCAGATTGTATGATATAGTCGCAAGATTGTAGCCGTAAAGTTGCATATGATTTCTATCAGTCGCCTCGCCCAAGATAAACACCACGACCGGAATATCGGAGTTGTCGGCGAGAATTTTTTCTGTTTCAAGTTGCTTGTCCATCTCCGCGAAAATTTTTTCCTCGCTCCCGATTGGTGCCGTCCTAAAGAGTTCGTAAGTTATCCGCGCAGTGAGCCAAGGCGTTGTCTTTAAAAGAAAATCGTCAGCCAATGTCATCAAAAATCTGGTGGCTATGTAAAAATTTACAAGAATCGGTAACAAAAAAATTATCAACAGGTCAATCGCCAAACGCTTGCGCCTTTCCTCCGAACACGTCGCGAAAAATTTTTTCAGCCCGAAACTCAACGCCGCCAATAAAAAAATAAAAGCCGCCAAGCTTCCTATGACTTTGAAGTTCACGACGTACTCTTGGAGAAAAGCTTTTGCCGTCAGTGGATTGGTGCCGAGCAAAATTTGCAAAATGTCATGGCTCAGCGGCACGGCGAACGCTTGGAGCAAAAAAATATTCGTCACGAAAAGCACCGCGAACAAAGTTATCAGAGTTGCTTGCAGGAGCCGACGAATTTTCAGCGGCAGAAGATGAATCGCCGCCGTGAGCAGGAAAAGCGCGAGTGCTCCTAACCAAAAATTTATCGCGCCCTCTTGAAAATCTTCCGTGAAAAAAATTATCGGCGCGTTCAAAATTGTGAGGACGACGAAAAAAAATCCGTCCGCTTTAATTAATTTGCCGCCCCACACAGCGACAGCCGCAAAGAATTTTTTTATCAGCGCGAACAGAAAAATCACCTCTGTCAGTCGACGGGATCAAATTTTTTTATCAACAGCTCCTCGACGATAGCCAAAATATTTTCGTGAATGTCAGTCGTGCTCCGCGCAAAATTTTTGTCCGCGCAGTTGACAATCCGCCAGCCGAATTTCTGCGCAATTTCCTTGTAGACGTTGTAGGTTTTCTCCATATAATCGGCGTCGTCTTCGTGAATGTCCTCGCGCCCGCGTTCCTTGCGGAGAATCGCGCTGATTGCGGGCGGCATGTCCAAGAAAATCGTCATATCGGGGCGCGGCAATTTGAAACGTTCGTATTCCAAATCTTCCAGCCACGCGAAAAATTTTGTGCGCTCGGTCTTCTTTTTGAACTTCGCCGCCTGATACGCCATGTTCGAGCCGACGTAACGGTCGCTCAAGACCAGCCCGCCGCTTTCGTAAAAATCTTTCCATTCGCCGAAACTCGCAAATCTGTCGACGGCATAAAAAGCCGCCGTTGCGTAGGGGTTGACAGCCTCCGCATCTCCGCCGAAATCGCCGCGCATGTACATTCTAATCAGCGCGGAAGATTCGGATTCGTAGTTTGGAAAGCTCACGCGCCTCACTTTAACTTCCAAGTCGCGCAGACGTTCGTAAAGTTTGCGCGTCTGTGTCGCCTTGCCGGAGCCGTCCGAGCCTTCGATAACGACTAATTTCCCCATATACTGCACCCCCTGTAAAATTTTTGTTGCGAAAGTAACTGTATAAATTAGACAAGCCCGCGATTTTTCCTGCAAAAAAGAACCGCCCGATTTTTAGTCGAGCGGCTCTTTTCGGTCAAAATATTTTTTTTACAACGGCTGCTTACAAAAGTCTATGAACGCTTGCGCCGCCTTCGAGACGTATTTTTCTTTCTTCCACGCCAAGCCAATGTTGACGAATATCGGTTCGTAAAACGGGATTGCTTTTATATCCGGCGAATCTTCGCAGATAAAGTCCGGCAGGAAGGCGATTCCGACCTTGTGCGCGACGAGCCCTTTTATCGTGACGATTTGGCTTGATTCGAGCACCGTGCGCGGCGAAATTTTCAGCGCGGATAATTTGTTCTGGATTACCTCCCGAAGATACGCGCCCTCCTTCATCATGATTAAATCTGATTCGACGATGTCCACGGGCTTAATTTTTGACTTTGCGGCGAGCGGGCTGTCGTGCGCCACGCAAACCATCAGCTGGTTGCGGCTCATTTGCAGAACGTTTAAATTCGGCGTGGATTTCGGTACGATTATAATTCCAAAGTCGAGTTCGTCGCTCTCCAGTTTTTCGCGGATTGACAGCGAGCCTTCCTCGTAAAGCAACACGTCAAGATTCGGGTGCAGGTGCCGGAAGCCGGAAAAAACTTTCGGGAACAGATACGCGCCCATCATCGGCGGGATTCCGATTTTAATCGTGCCCTTCTGCAGTTGCTTATAGTCGTTGACTTCCAAAATTGCGTCGTCGATATTGCGCAACGCGATTTCGATTCGTTTAAGGAAAACCCTGCCTTCGGGCGTCAATGTCAACTGCTTTTGGCTGCGGTCGAAAAGCTGAACTTCCAATTCCGATTCCAACTTTTTTATCGCGACGGTGATATTCGGCTGTGAAACTTTAAGTCTCTGCGCGGCGCGAGTAATGTTCTTCAGGCGGCTCGCCATTTGAAAATACTCAAGTTGCCTAAGCTCCATTTAAACCACTTCCCCTAATTGATTAACCCTAAAAGTTTCTATATAATAATTCTGGTTTATATTGTACACTGCGAATATTTGCCTTGCAACTTTTTTTCAGGGGCGAACAAATGTGATTGAACTTTTTAACGTGGAAAAAATTTTCGGGGCGGTGCGGGCGGTCGACAAAATAAATTTCAGGATAGAGCGCAGCGAAGTGTTCGGGCTTTTAGGCAAGAACGGCGCGGGCAAAACGACTTCGATAAAAATGTTGACGCTCCAACTTAAGCCGACGGCAGGCGAAATTTTTTTCGAGGGGTGCAATCGTGATTGAACTTTTTAACGTGGAAAAAACTTTCGGGGCGGTGCGGGCAGTCGACAAAATAAATTTCAGGATAGAACGCGGCGAAGTGTTCGGGCTTTTGGGCAAGAACGGCGCGGGCAAAACGACTTCGATAAAAATGTTGACGCTCCAACTTAAGCCGACGGCAGGCGAAATTTTTTTTGAGGGACGACCGACGCGCGGCAACGAAATTTTTGTAAAAAGTCTGCTCGGATTGGTGCCGCAACATTTAAACTTCGACCAGGATTTGACGGTGGAAGAAAATTTGGAACTGCACGCGCGGCTTCATCATCTGAAAAAAATTGAGCGGCGCGAACGAATTGACGAGCTTTTAAAATTCGTGGAGCTGGAAAGAGTGCGCAAATCGTTTGTGCGGGAATTGTCCGGCGGCATGAAAAGGCGGCTCTTGATTATCCGTGCGCTGATTCATCGCCCGAAAATTTTATTTTTAGATGAGCCGACCGTCGCGCTTGACCCGCAAGTCCGTCGAAAAATTTGGGAGCTGATAAAAAATTTAAAGGCGCAGGGAATCACAATCGTGCTGACGACGCATTACATCGAGGAGGCGCAGGCTTTGTGCGACCGCGTGGCAATTTTAAATTGCGGGCGACTTGTGGCATTGGACACGACGGAAAATCTCTGCGCGGGGAAATCGCTGGAGGAAAAATTTATCGAGCTGACGGGCGCGGCAATAAATTAAAAATTGTCGACTAGAATTATAAAGCGTGATATAATCGCGGCAAAAAGGAGGCGTGCGCTAATGAAACAAGTTGGGATATTCGGCAAGCGCAAGAGCGGCAAATCTGCGCTGATGTACGCGCTGACGAGGCAGAAAATAATACAAAACGCGGCGTTCAGTGCAATGGAAATCAGCGGCGTGACAAAAGTTATGCTGGTCGATACGGTCGGCGTCGATGTCGAAGATTCAACAGCAGAAAAATCCGCTCAGAGCGTCGAAATCGCGCTGATGTTAATTACAGATGATTCATTCGAGCTGGAGCTGGCGTGGATAAGCAAACTGCGCAAAGCCGGCTCGTCGATAATTGTCGTCATAAGTCAAGCGGACAAATTTGCGGACGGAGGCGCGGCATTGGCGGCGGCAGTCAAGGAAGTATCGGGTCTGGAAACTTTTTGCGTGAGTTCGCTGACGGGCGCGGGCGTCGTGGAATTGGACGAGGAAATCAATCGCCGTCTTTCAAAGGAGTGAGGACGTTGCCGAAAAAATTTTTTGCACTTGCGATTATCTGCGCGGTAATTTTTTTCACGGCAGGCAACGCTTGCGCGGAAACTAAATGGTTTTGGCTTGACTCCAATGACAAATACAGCAAATACTTCGAGCCCGAATCCGTGACCGTCAAGAAAAAAGTTGTCACGAACGACGGCAGGGAAATCGCAATAGAGATTGAGGCGTGGACGAAGACAACTTACTCCTACGAAGGCGCGGCGGAGACGATTAAAAATTACGGGATAGGCAACATTCTGCCCGACCCGCGCTCCCTGTCCTACAGCTTGGCATTGCTCAGAGTTAATCCGCAGAATCGCACGCTCCAATATGTCCGCGAAGATTTTTACAACACGGATCATCAAGTTGTTTGGTCTAAGGCGGAAGGGCGCGTCAAGGAAATTAATACGCGCTCCTTCGACGAGGAATTTTATTGCGCGATTGTCGACGAAGTTTTTCAATTTGGCGAGCGCGACCGCAAACGTGCACCGACGGAGGAACGCTGGCTGGATTTGTGGACGCACACCGACGCCGAGGGTATCACGACTAATTTAACCGCCGACACCACGACAATGCGCCTTAAGGGCTCCAATTTGGTTCTGTGGGAGTGGCAAGTTAAAAAGGACGCCAAAGGCAAGACGATTGAAATCCGCTTCATGAAAAAGGCAGTGAACTTGACGCAGGGCACCGAGGTCATCAAGGACGGGCAGATTTGGACGCCGAATAATTCTTGGCAGGAACTTCGCGACGAATACGACGGAGCCTATCGCATGATTCACAGCGACGCCCCCGATTATAAAGGGCTGGTGCGTCTGCGTGCCTACGTCAAAAACAATTCGCGCTGGGTCAGCCGCTATTCTTTGGATTGAGAGGTGAATAAAATTGCCGATAAAAATACCGAACAACTTGCCCGCGACGCACATCTTGGAAGGCGAAAATATTTTCGTCATGGACGCCGACCGCGCCTATGCTCAGGATATTCGCCCGCTGAAAATTTTAATCCTAAACCTTATGCCGATTAAGCCCGTCACGGAGACGCAACTTTTGCGGCTTTTGGGTAACACGCCGCTGCAAGTCGAAGTTGATTTCATTTACACGCGCACCTACACGCCGACGCACACCTCCAAAGATTATCTCACCGAATTTTACGGTACGTTCGACGACGTTAAGGACAGGAATTACGACGGCTTCATCATGACGGGCGCGCCGCTTGAGCTTGTCGAGTTCGAGGACGTGACATATTGGCGCGAGCTTTGTGAAATTATGGAGTGGAGTAAAACTCATGCCTGGTCGACGTTCTATATTTGCTGGGGAGCGCAGGCGGGCTTGTATCACTTCTACGGCGTGCCAAAAGTTTTATTGCCGGAAAAAGTTTCGGGCGTCTATCGCCACAAACTTTGCATTCAGCACGAAAAACTTTTGCGCGGCTTCGACGACGAATTTTTTGTTCCTCATTCGAGATACACCGGCACGCGGCGCGAGGACATTGAAAAAGTTCCTGCGCTGACTTTGCTGGCGGAGTCGGACGAGGTCGGAGTCTATGCTGTGGCGAATTTATCTGCGAGGCAATTCTTCATCACCGGTCACGCCGAATACGACCCTAACACTTTGCAGAACGAATACATCCGCGACGTTAAAGCCGGACTTAATCCCAACGTGCCGCAAAATTATTTCCCGAACGACGACCCAACTAAAGAACCCGTCGTCAAGTGGCGCAGCGTGGCGCATTTGCTTTTTGCTAACTGGCTAAATTATTACGTCTATCAAGAAACGCCCTACGAATTGCAAGCGATAAGCAGTAAATCTTTTCTTTGATTTGTTAAGTAGCGGTTAAATCTGTCGCTTTTTTATTGAAAAAATCTTTCCCAATCGATATAATCATTAAAAAAATAGCGGAAAAGGAGTGGCAAAAATGTTCAAGAAAATAAACCGACGCGGGCAAGCTATGGTTTTGTATGCGTTGCTAATCCCGCTCCTATTTCTGTTCGTCGGTGTGGGACTTGATTTAGGCTGGTACTATTTGAACGTTTCGCGCTTGCAGAACGCGGCGGACGCGGCGGCTCTGGCTGGGGCGCAGGCTCTGGTCAAGAAAGACCTTTTCAAAGAAAAAACCGGCACAGACAAAAACGCTGCATTTGCGGATTATTATATCGTGCAACTGGCGAGCAATCAGTTGCCGGAGGATTTTTGGGACTACCAAGATGTTTTCAAAAATACTTTCGACAATTCTACCATTGCCAGCGGTGAATTGAAAAATTATTGGAAAATAGAAGACGCCCAACCGACTCTTGAAAAGGGAAGACAGTTGGCAGAAAAATATGCACGGCTAAATTTGCAAGACCAAACAACCGTCTCAGAATCCGACGACTGGCAAACTTTGAGCGCGACGGACGCTTGGAATAAGTCCGCTAAAGAAGAGGATAAAAAAGTCAACGGCGTAATCGAACTCAAATACAAAGGCGTCGACGGCAAAAATGATGTCTACGGTCCGATGTATTACGTGGTCTCGCTCCGCGAAAAAATTCATCACTTCCTTTTACCCGGCTGGTTTGAACCAATGGACGCTCCCGTTAAAGCAGTTGTACTCTTGCAACCCCATGATGACGGATTAATTACTCCGATGGAAGCTCTGGAACGCGAGGAAGTTATCGACAACTGGGAGTACACGAACAATTTTAAAGACCCGACAACAGGCTTATCTGTTTCGGGCGGCAAATGGAATCACTATCAGGCGGGCATTAGGAATAACAGCAACTATGGCATAAGGTATACAAGCGGCAATGTTTATCGTACGGAAAGCGTAATGGTCACACCGAGCCGAAAAACTGCTGGCAAGAACGTAGTATCAAGAGCAGACGGTAGCAGCGGCGAAGCAACCAATGCAAACGGCGGCACTTTTTATCCCGAGAGCGAAGTTGATTCGATAAACATTGACTTCCGCGCCGAAGTCACAGGAAAATTTAAGTCGGATTGGGATATCGGATATGCCTTTCCCGAAACAGGACATAACTATCAGTTTACGGAAAACGGTAGCTGGACCGCTACAAACGGAGCAGATAAACGAATCCTTTTCAACGCAGATTTCAACGAATCTTTTAAATCGCGCCCTGGCTCGGAGAGAGCCGATCCTCTCTATGTCAGAATTGAAAGCGACCCAATTAAAAATCCCTACACTAGCGCAGGAGTCAGTAATTTTAACTCCGTTCGACAAATTACTTTGAACTTCAACGACGACAACTCAATCGTCGAAGGGAGCGGCGAAAGTCAGCAATATAAATATCGCCCGTATGTCATCTTCTACACCGGTCCGGAAAACATTGACTATACAACAGACAAAAACGGCGTGCTGATTCGTCACTCGCAACCCGTCGTCATAAATTTGAACGAGAACACGAACGCGATTTTATATTTCCCCGAAAGCCCCGTCGTCCTCAACGGCAACGGCAAAAAGCTAACGGGGTTCGTCATCGCCAAATGTTTTCTTCTTTCCGTGACGGAAGAGGACATGACAAACGGAGGAACTTTCGAGCTTTATGACGGCTTCAACACGCCCCAAAATTTTAAAGGCGATTTCATCACGGGCATCGACGGCGGCGGCTATACCATTTACTTCAAAAACGCGGATCTCTTCACGAAAGAAGAAATCGATAACACTTACAAAAACGCCACAATACTCATCGACGAGACAACGGGCAATCTTACCGTCAAAGAATTAATTCCAGCTCCGAAGCGTATCCTGCTTAATTACAGCAAGGAAGACAGCACCAAATACGAAGTGAAGAACGCGAACGGCGTCCACGACGAGAACGCAACTTTTGCCGCATACGTCAACGCCACTTACAAGAAAACATTTAAGACGTTCAGCGGGCTGAGTGATTCGGAAATTACGGCTGTTACTTTCCCAAATGAAAATTACAATGAGGCCACGGCGACTTATTACGTTGAAAGCACCGACGTTTCGGACACAGCCATTGACGCCAATTACGTTAAAGTTAAAGTTGGCGACGCGGACAAGTATATCGACAAAGCAAATTTGCCTTATGTCAAAGTCCGAACCAATAATGAATATTTCTATGTATCTGTCTCAGACCTTCAGCTTCTCAAGGATCTCAAAGGCAATAAAAACGATAACAAAGGCGTCCGCATGGTTGACACTACTGACGGAGACAAGGATATTTATGTGAATCCCACTAGTATTGATAAGTATGGTGACAGTTGGAAAATCGACAGGACGCGGTATGACAACAAGGAATTCGATAATTGGAAATCAGGTAAGCTAGAGTTTTCCGAAAAAGACGGCATCCCTTATTTCATGCTCAAATCGGAAATAACGACCGAGCCGCAAGTCGTCGCCAAATATCGCAAAATCACGCTCGAGGAAGACGACGGCACTGAAGTCGTCAAATACATCAGAGACGACGATGACAATGTTCAATACTACACGAAAATTGAAAACAACAAGGACGCCGAGGGTAATACAATCAACTACATCATCACCGACAAAAACGGCAACATGCTAACGAAAACTCTCACGCCCGCCGAAGTCTTTAAAGCCAAAACCGAAAGTGCAAACGCCGGATTGGAAAATAAAAGCGCGTCCTTGAATAATTATTACAATACTTACACGCGCAAACAGAAAGACCCCCAAGAAATTCCCGGCGATAAGGGACAGATTATTAACGGCAGATACGTGGGCAAGAGCCAGAGCCGCCTGAACAAAGATTATCGAATACCCGCCTTGGAGCGCGTTTACAAAAAGTCGGTGTTCAACTTGAGCGAAGAATCCATGTACAGTTACTTCTTCATCGACGAGCTATGGCGCGTCAATTACACTTACCTCAACGTAGACGAATTTAAACACACGGTCAACCGAAAAGATCTCGGCGATGCTTGGAAGTGCGACGATATGTTCTTCACCTACGAGCGCGCGCTTTGGATCGACTAAAAAATTTTCGACAAAATAAAACGTCGCAGGGAGAAAATCCTTGCGGCGATTTTTTTTGTTCGTGAAACGAATCTGAATATTGACTGAAAGATAATGATTTGTTACAATCAATCAGCAGAGCTTACTCGTCAGATTTATGAAGAGGTGAAAAATCTTGGCGCAGGTATTTCAAGCGACCCACGTGGGCAGGGTTCGATATAACAATGAAGATTCATTGGCGGTGATAGAGCCGAAAACATACGTTGTGGCGGACGGTATGGGCGGAGCGTCGGCGGGCGAAGTGGCGAGCCAAATGTTGATTGAGACCGTGAAAAATTTTTTGTTGAAGACGGAGCAACTTTGGGACGAAAAAATTTTAGCGCAGGCGATACTTTTAGCGAACGACAAAATTTTAAACACGGCGCGGCGACATGAAGAATATTACGGCATGGGCACGACGGCGACGATTTTGCACGTGGAAGGCGGGCGCGGCTATTTTGCGCACGTTGGCGACAGCCGGCTTTATCTTTTAAGGAAAGGCGTGTTCAGGCAGATAACGCAAGACCATTCCTACGTTGAAACTTTGATAAGGCGCGGGGAACTCACGGTTGAGGAAGCGCGATTCCACCCGATGAAAAATATTTTGACGCAAGCGGTCGGCGCAATGACGAATCCAGAAATCGACACGTTAAATTTTTCGACAGAGCGCGGCGATATTTTTTTGCTTTGTACGGACGGCTTAACAAACATGGTTGACGACGCCGCCATAGCGAAAATTTTGCAGACCGCCGAAAACCCCGCCACCGCGCTGATTGAGGCCGCATTGGAAGCAGGCGGCAAGGATAATATTACTGTTATCGTCGCAGGAGTTGATTAGCCATGATTCGCGAAATTTTTTATTGTGCGTTGAATTTTTATCACGCGATGCGCGGCGCGATAGATTGTGCCTGCCGCATTGCGCACGACGCATTAACTTAAGGGGCGGGAAAAATGATTCAGCGAGTTTTGAGCGGGCGATATGAGCTCGAAGAGAAAATCGGTAGCGGCGGCATGGCTGAAGTCTACAAAGCCCACGACCGACTTTTAGCTCGTCCCGTCGCAATAAAAATTCTCCACGCGGAATATCGTTCGGATATGGAATTCATAGAACGTTTTCACCGCGAGGCGAAATCGGCGGCTCGTTTGTCGCACCCGAACATTGTCAGCATTTACGATGTTGGCGTCGCGGGCAACGATCATTATATCGTTATGGAGTATGTGCAAAGTAGCACGCTCAAGAAAAAAATTCAGGACGAGGGACCGCTCGACCTGTTGACGGCAGTTTCAATCGCCAAGGACATTGCAAACGGATTGACGCACGCGCACGCCAACAACATTGTCCACTGCGATATTAAGCCGCACAATATTTTGATGACGGAAGACGGACGCGCCAAGATTACCGACTTTGGAATTGCCCGCGCCGTCACCGAATCGACGTTGACTTATGGCGGCAGTGTTATCGGCTCCGTGCATTATTTTTCGCCCGAACAAGCGCGCGGCGGTTCGATAACACCCAAGTCCGACGTTTATTCTTTAGGAATTGTCCTTTATGAAATGCTGACGAATCGGTTGCCGTTCACGGGAGAAAATCCCGTTGCAATCGCCATGAAACATATCGAGGAGGAGCCGATTTCTCCCAGCCGCTACCGCCCGCAAATTCCGCCGATGTTGGAGGCGATAGTCTGTCGCACGATGAGCAAAAGCCCCGAAATTCGCCCGTCGAGTTTTGAATTGGTGCAGGAACTTTCCAACGTCGAATCGGCGTTGAGCGTGAGTGTAAAGAGTGACCCCGACGCCACGCGCGTTTTGCCACGTCCAGAAATTCCTTCGCGGCGCACAGTTCGGCAGGGCTTAGGCGTCCAAGTCGCGCAGGAAGAAAAAGTTGAAGAGGCACCCGTCGAACAGAAACCTTTTTACAAATCGAAATTATTTATAGCACTTATGGCATTGGTTTTAATGATGGGCTTCGGCGTGGGGATTTTTGGCGCATTCGGAAAAGTTTGGACTAAAGAAGAAACCGTTATCGTGCCGGAAGTCAAAGGCAAGCAGCTGGCATTGGCGCGGCAAATTTTAGAGGATAACAAGTTGCGCGTGAACGTCGCTGAAACTTACGACGCAAATGTTCCAGCCGGTCAAGTTGTTTCGCAAGACCCTGACGTTGGCAAGACTGTTAAGAGCGACCGCTTGGTTACGATTTACGTCAGCAAGGGCGGCGAGGCTATCGACATGCCCGATTTGGCGGGCTTAGCAAAATCCGCCGCGCTTGAACGACTGCAGAAACTCGGCTTAAATTTGGGCAGCGTCTATGAAAAAGATTCCTCCAGCGAGCCAGGCACTGTTTTATCGCACGACCCGACGGCGGGCACAAAAATTACACGCGGGCAGACGATTGACTTGATTGTTTCGCGCGGCGAACCCGAAAAAAAAGTTGAGGAACCGCCCGCAACGAAAAAAGTTACGCGCGTCCCGAACGTCGAGAATGCAGGTCTTAGCGTCGCTGAGGACGGAATTGAAGGGCGCGGGCTTCGCGTCGGCTCCATTTCCTATCAAGACAGCGAGCAGGCGGAAGGCACCGTCATCAGCCAATACCCCTCGCCCGATTCCGAAGTAGAGCTTGGGTCGAGTGTAGATTTAGTTATCGCCCGCCGCGCAGAAGTTCGCGAGCCTGAACCAGAGCCTGAACCGATTCGCGAACCGGAGCCGCAACCTTCAAACGAGCCGCCCGCTGAACCTGTTCAATCTGAAGTGCCGAGCCGCGAAGGTGACCAAGCTAAGGAGCGTTGATATGAGAGAAATCGGGCGCGTTATTAAATTCTACAACAGTTTTTTCTTCGTGAAAGTTGCCGGTGAAATTATTCCCTGCAAACTGCGCGGGCTACTCAAGCGCGACAAAAAAGTTGGCAGTGCGGTTTATGTCGGCGATTTGGTGGAAATTTCTAGGCTGAAAGATAAAAGCGGCGTGATTGAAAGCGTTCAGTCGCGCCGTAATGTTTTGATACGCCCTGCGATAGCCAACGTCGACAGGGTCATTTTAACTTTTGCGGTTGACGCGCCGAAACTTCATCCGCTCTTGCTGAACAGATTTTTAGTTTTGGCGGAAAAGTCCGCGCTTGACGAAATTATTATTTGCGTGAACAAAATCGATCTCGCGGCGGAAGAAAATTTTTTGGCAGAATATGCGCCGCTGTATAAAATTTTGCGAACGTCGACATTCACGGGCGAAGGGCTTGACGAGTTAAAAAAAATTTTATCGTCGGGCGTGACGGTTTTAGCAGGTCCCAGCGGCGTTGGGAAGTCGTCATTGCTTAACGCCGTTGATAAAAATCTCAAGCTAAAGGTCGGCAAGATCAGCGAAAAAATTCTGCGCGGCAAGCACACGACGCGGGTCTCCGAGCTGATTGAATTCGGCGAAGGTTTTTTGGTCGACACGCCAGGCTTCAGCGCGGTTGATTTGGTCGAGGCGGGGCTTGATAAAAATAATCTGCGCCATTGCTTTAAAGAATTTGACAGCTTCGCCGCCGCGTGTAAATTTCTCAACGTGTGCTCCCACAGCCACGAGCCGAATTGCGGCGTTAAAGCGGCGGTCGAGCGCGGAGAAATTTTGCGCGAACGCTACGATTCATATCTGGCTTTGCTTGAGGAAGTTTAACGAATTTCAAAGCCGAACCACTGCGCCGCCTCGTCCCACTTGTAGCGGAGCGCGCAGTGATTTTCTTTTTGCCATTCTTTGTAATCGAAAATTATCGTGTCGCCCGCCGTGTAAAAGTTATCCAGATAAAATTCGAGCGGAATTTGTTTACGAACGTCCGCCGTGTCGAAATATTTAACCCATTTGCCGTTGCGTTCACCGATAACTTTGATAGAACCGCCGCCGCCGGTCTCAGTCGCCAACAAATAAAATTCGCGCTCGTCGTCGCTTTTCATCGGATAAATTCTTGTCCCGCCCTCGAAGGTGTAGACGGGCACGGTGTTCGCGAAATCACTGCCGCCGAAACGGCTTGTAGCCGCGAAAATTTCTTCCTCTTCCGCGAAAGTTTTTGCTGTGGACATTCTATCTCTAAGCGCGAGCGCGTCGAAATGAAAATATAAATTCTCGTCGAACTGAGCCACGCCCTTTGAAAAGTCGCCTTCAAGATTCGTGTAGCCCGCGATTTTCAGCGTGAACGGCTCCGAACTCAATCCGATTGTCCAATCTGCGTCGCGATAAATCGTCAAATTCATAGCCGAAACCGGCGCAGATAAAATCAAAAGGAAAGTTATCAGCGCAAAAAATTTTTTCATTGCTCAATCGCCTCCGTATAAAATTTTTCGTTCACGGCGTGATAGTGACAAACCACGTCGATGAAACGATTCTGCAACGTGTAGCGGAAAATAATTTTGTTGTCCTCCGTGAAAAATTTCGTCAGGGAAAAATTCTTGCCGATGTTATGTTTCGCGCGAAAGTCAAGCGCGTTCAGTTGTTCAATCCAGTTGCCGCCGCGCAGACCGAGAATTTTAATCCTGTCGTCGCCGGCGTTTAATTTTTTCAGCAGATAAAGATCGTGCCCCGCCGTGTTCTTAATTCGATAAATTTCCGTCTCGCCGTAAGTATCGACGTTGACGGAATTTTTTTTGTCGCGGTCGCCGAAGCGATTATAAATCGTCTCGCAGTCGAAGTGCAAATAAAAATCCTCGCCGAAGCGCACGACGCCCTTTTTTAAATCGCCTTTGATTTGAGTTGCGCCGTCGATTTTAAAATCGTTGTAGTCGTAGGAAAAAATTTTTCCAATCGGTTGCGGATAAAGTTCGAGCCTCATCGCGGACGCTTGCGCGGAAATCATCATCAGCAAAAAAATTCCCGCCAAAAATTTTTTCAGCACTTCAATCATCTCCAAAAAAAAATTTCCCTGCCGCAATCGGACAGGGATTTTTTTATTCCGTTAATCGAGAATGTAAATGTCAATGAATTGCCTCCCGAATTCGTAGCACTCGGCGACGGTGTCGAACGCCACGTCAATTTTGTGCCCGTGAATCGCGCCGCCCGTGTCTTCAGCGACCGCATAGCCGTAGCCGGGAATGAAAACTCTGGTGCCGAGCGGAATGATGTTGGGGTCAGTGGCAATGACGCCGCGACGGCAAAGCGTGCCAAGAGCTGTATAATCGCTCAAACCAGCTTGTGCGCTACTGTAAGCCGTTGCCTCGACGCGAATCACGCGGCTAAATTCCGGAACTTCAGCGGAGAATTCGTAATCGTTAAGGTTGACGGGTTGCTCCTCGCCTTCAAGCGCGGAATAAGTTCTGCGTCCGCAAATTCCGTCCGCCTTCATGCCGCAACTGCTTTGGAAATTTTTCAAGGCGTCAATAACGTCCGCGTCAGCCAGACCGTCAGCCTCGCCCTCGTAGAAACCGTGTTCAGCCAATTTGTTCTGAAGGTAAACGACGCCCTCGCCTCTCATGCCGAGCTTGATAACGTCGCCAACGCCCGCATATTTGGCAACTTCGCCGACAACACCCACGGCACCCAACGCAACATTAACGGCTTGATTGACTGTCTTGGGCGGTTCGGGGACGTAATCGCCAGGCTTGAAGGTTGTTATGTCAATTTCGTTGTAAGCCGCCGCCCGCAAAATTTTATAAGTTTCCGCGCCGCATACTCCGTCCGCTTCCAGTCCGAGCGCGCTTTGAAAGTCCTTGATGGCATTGACCGTGCTTGTACCGTAAACTCCGTCAGCCGCCTCATTCAAAAGACATTGCGCAATTAGATACTCTTGAATTTCTTTAACCGCGCTGCCTCGGTCGCCGTACTTCAACGCCGCCGCAGAACAGAGACTTGAAATACAGACGGCGGAAATAAGAATCAGCGTCCAAAGCATTCGCCTTAACTTCATTTCCTCCACCTCGTTCTAATCATTCTTTAAGTTGCGGCGATTATATCAACCCTTACTGAAAATCTTATGGCAAATAGCAATTTTTTTTTGGGAAGCTTGCAAAAATTTTTAACGCAAGATAAAATCTTGACGATATATAAATGTGGATAAGAATTTACAAGGACGTTAAAAAATAGAGGGAGATGTTTAATCATGATGAGATCGCTGTGGTCGGCGGCGTCGGGCATGAAGGCGCAGCAGACAAATATGGACATTGTCGCGCACAACATTGCTAACGTCGACACTTACGGCAATAAAAAAGTTCGCGCCGAGTTCCAAGATTTGCTTTATCAAACGTTGCGCGACGCGGGCGGCACTTCGGGCAACGGCACACAATTTCCTCAAGGCTTGCAAATCGGTTTAGGCGTCAAAGTTGCGGCGACGCACAGAGTTTTTACGCAAGGACCTTTGCAGACGACGGACAACCCCAGTGACGTTGGTATCCAAGGCGACGGCTTCTTCCAAGTGCAACTGCCTGACGGCACGACGGCTTACACTCGCGACGGTTCTTTTAAACTTGACTCAAATCGCCGCCTAGTGACAAGCGACGGTTATCTACTTATCCCGAACATTACGCTGGACGAAAATGCTCCGCTTAGCAGTGTGGTTATCAGTTCGGACGGGCGCGTTTCCGATACTCCTGCTGGCGGTGAGCAGACGGAAATCGGGCAGATAACTCTTGTGCGTTTCGTCAATCCTGAAGGTCTCTTTGCTTACGGAAAAAATCTTTTCCTTGAAACGACAGCTTCGGGCGCACCGATTGAGAGCGAGCCTGGAGCTGACGGCGCGGGCGTCCTTGCACAAAATACTTTGGAGATGTCGGGCGTGCAAATCGTCGAGGAAATGGTCAACATGATTGTTTCACAGCGCGCCTACGAATCAAACGCAAAGGCAGTAACAACTTCGGACTCCATGCTTGAGACTGCCAACCAGTTGAAACGATAATTTAACATGAAAAAAATATTTTTCGTCGCGGCGTTAATCTTAGCAATGAGTTTAATGCCGCGAACTTTTGCTTATACGATAGCCGGCGTGGACATAGAACAAATCGCGCTAGAAGCTGTAGAGCAGGCTTTAGCGGAGCGCGGAGAAACTCGGCGGCACGAAATTTTTTTCACCAATCACGCCCCTGATTTAAAGTTGCCGGAAGGTGTCGTCGACGTTAAGGCGCACATTCCCGCGCAGATAAGTTACATAAGCTTAACGCCCGTTCGCGCCGTGGTTTACGTGAACGGACGCGCCCACCGAACGATAAGTTTCACGGCGAATATAAGAGTTTACGATAACGTTCTCGTCGCCAATCACGATTTGCGCATTGAAATTCCCGTGACTGCCGCAGATTTTCGTACAACGGAGGTTGCCATTGACGGACGCAACGAATACGTCAAGGACGTCGCCGAATTGGAAGGGCTAGTTCCGCACAGATTTATCCGCGCTGGCTCGCCCGTCACGAAAGGTTATTTTCAACAGCCGGTCGCCGTCAACAGTGGGCAACACGTCAACATTATCCTGAACGTTCGCGGCGTTAAAGTCTCGGCAAAGGGGATTGTCATGACGCGCGGGCGCATTGGTTCTTTGGTCAAGGTTAAAAATGAATCGTCGGAGAAAATTTTGACGGCGCGAGTTATTGACGCTCATACGGTGGAGGTGACAATGTAAATGCAATGCGAAATGCGTAATGCGCAATGCGCAATGAAAAAAATTTTGGCGGCGGCTTTGATTGCGGCGTTCGTGTTCGGTGGCGGCGCAGTCGAGGCAAAATCGCTGTGGGTTGATAACGGTGCCTTGAGCTTGTACGCCGATAAAAAAGCTCGCAACGTCAGCGATATTTTGACGATTGTCATAAACGAATCGACGACGCAGACCGCCACGAAAGCTCGCACAAATTCCAAATCGGGCGGCTTAAGCGTGAACGCGGGCACGGGCATTTTCGATTTTATCAAGGCGTTTTCCGCGAGCGGCTCCGATAACTGGCAAGCTGACGGCTCCGCGACGGACACCAGCCGCTTCAACGGGCAGATAACCGTTACCGTCATCGAAGTCCTGCCCAATGACAACATGATCGTCGAGGGCACGCAATCCATTTGGCAAAACCGCGACGAACACAAAATCACCCTGCGCGGGACGGTTCGCCGCGATGATGTGACAATGAATAATACCGTTCCCTCCACGAAAGTAGCCGACGCCTCGATAAGATTCGACGGCAAGGGACCGCTCAACGCCAAACAACGCCAAGGCATTTTAACGCAAGTTTTTAACTTCCTCTTCTGACATGGACGACGAAATTAAACTCGACGAAGAATTTATTTTGCCGCGAGATTTGGGCGCGATGGCAAAAACTTTCTTCGTGCAGACAGAAAAAAATTTAAAACAAGATGGCTGGTTTATAAAGAAAGGCTCGACTGTCACGGGCGTAAAAGTCATTGTGGCGGGTGAAAAAATCCGTGACGTTCAACGTCTTGTCGATTCGTATTCGCTTCAAAACGGCGAGAAAACCAAGGCTCAAGATTGGTACAAGTGTCGCGGCACGGCGATTATCACAAACGGCGCGGAGACCTTCGTGAACTGTGAAATTCATTGGTATCAGTGCGAGAATATCGGCAAGGTTGAGTTCAAAGTCAAGACTTGGGGTGATAAAGTTGAAGGTTAAGTATATCGGTAAACGCGAAGTCGACGTTCCAAACTCTTACAGAATTTTTATAGACTTGTTGCCAGGCAAAGTTTATGAAGTCTTGTCGGTTGAAGACGGCTGGTATCGGTTAATTGACGAGTCGGAGGAAGATTATCTTTATCCGCCGGAGAATTTTGAAGAGGTCGCCGAAGACGTGGAAGAAGTTCGCCACGCAGTTTGAAAAGCAATTAGGAATGCGAAATGCGTAATGAATTCGATTTTTAATTGCGCATTACGCCTTACGAATTACGCATTGCCTTTCGGAGGTGAGGAAATGAAAAAAATTTTT
>JAFPVP010000208.1 GCA_017412925.1 Selenomonadaceae bacterium | reverse complement strand
CGCTCCAGCAACGGTCGGTTGCCTGTAAAATCTTCTGCGCCGTCGGGCTTGCATATCGTGAAGCCGTCATTTTTTTGCTTAGCACTCTTATCAATGCAGAAAACTCGGTAGCCGAGGCTTTTCAAGTAATCAACGACAATATCCCAGCCGCCGGGGTACAACCAGCACTTGCGATTTACAGAGGACTGTACACCAATGCACACGTAAGGCTCACCAGTGACGGGCGGCTCCGTCGGTTTGAATTCAGCTTTCGGCGGCAGATAATTTATCTTTAGCAACATTCCGCCTACGCGGAGCATTGACACGTTGCGACAATCGGCTGGTGTAAAAGGCATCGGTGAAATCAACATACATGGATAATACGTAGCGTATGCTTCAAAATTCATTTCGTCAATCAGATTTATGTCGGGATAAAGTTTTGCAATGAGTTCACGAAAATTATCATTCGTACAGACAGACAATTTGCAACGGTGAATCTTTTGAAATTCCCTGAGATAGGGCAAGAGGGCAATCATGTCACCCAACGTATCAATTTTAAGTCCAATGATGACGTGTTGTCCTTCGAGATTGAACGTGTGCGTAAATATTTTTTCCTCGTTCAAAAAAACTTCGACGTGCCAGCGAACGAAATATTGCTCTGCGGAAAGTAACCTGCCGCCGGAGATGTACTTATCGAAAAAGATTTGCCCGCTGTCGAAATCGCTAACTCTCACGCGGAAATTGCCTTCCGGTATGTCAAGACGTAGACCAAAATTAAAATCCAAGCGCAAGCTCTCAATGCCCGTTTCCCCATAAATTGGCGATTCAAAAATATCTTTCGGCAAATGATACGCATTAAGTAGAAAGTGCGAGAAAAATTCTTGGTCAAATTCTTCCGCTGTTAGTGTGCTTCTTTTTTGAAAGAATTCATATGCCTCTTTAGAGTAGCGATAGCTCTTGTGGTAATCTTCAATATTCCTCACGGTAAAAAAGTGTAGTTTCATACAAAATCCTCCTAAGCATTCAGCGCGGGCGGCGTCAAATTTTTGTCGATAATTAAGCGTTCAATGGCATTAATGACCATACGCGGCGAAATTGCTTTTTGACATTCCAAGGCACGCGGCGTATTTTCGTGATAGGGGCAAAACTTAATTGCATAGATGGTGCGAATATCGTTGAAACAGCCGTTGCACACCTTGCGATTGGCGACGCGATATGGCGTATAGAATTCACACCAATCTTGCGAAAAACCGCAAATCATCACCACAGGACAATTTACGGCATCAGCCAGCCACGACAGCCCGCTCCCAAGTCCGATAAAAAAGTCAGCATGATAGAGCATGTTCGCACGCTCCAGCAATGAATGATTCCCCGTAAAATCTTCTGCACCCTCTGGCTTGCATATCGTAAGGTCATCATTTTCTTCCTTGGCATTTTTATCAATGCAGAAAACTCGATAGCCCAAACTCTTCAGATAGTTGACGACAATGTCCCAGCCGCCGGGATAATGCCAACATTTACGACTCATGGCTGACTGCACGCCAATGCACACGTAAGGCTCGTTGGTGATGGGCGGCTCCGTAGGTTTGAATTCAGCTTTCGGTGGTAGATAATCTATTCCAAGAAGAACGCCACCTGCGCGGAGCATTGACACGTTGCGATAATCAATAGGCGTAAAAGGCAGAACTGACAGTATCATCAGCGGATAATACGTGACGTATGCTTCAAAATTCATGACGTCAATCAGATTTATTTCTGGATAAAGTTGTGCAATAAGTTCACGAAAATTATCATTAGTACAGACAGATAATTTACAACGGTGAATTTTTTGAAATTCCCTAAGGTAGGGCAGAAAGGCAATCATATCACCCAGCGCATCAATTTTAAGTCCAATGATGACGTGTTGTCCTTCGAGATTGAACGTGTGCGTAAATATTTTCTTGTTGTCCAAAAAAACTTCAACATGCCAACGAACAAAGTACTGCTCTGCGGAAAGTAACCTGCCGCCGGAAATGTACTTATCAAAAAAAATTTGCCCGCTGTCGAAATCACTAATCTTAACGCGGAAATTACCTTCGGGTATGTCGAGCCGCAGACCAAAGTTAAAATCTAAGCGCAAGCCGTCAATGCCCGTTTCTCTGTAAATTGGCGATTCAAAAACATCTTTCGGCAAACAAAAAAATTTAAGTATAAAGTGCGAAAAAAATTCTTGATCAAATTCTTTCACTGTACGCGCTGTTCTTTTTTGAAAAATTTCATGTGCCTCTTTAGAGTAGCGATAGCTATTGTGATAGTCTTCAATGTTCCTCACGGTAAAAAAGTGTAGCTTCATACAAAAATCCTCCTAAGCTTTCAATGCGGGTGGCTTCAAATTTTTGTCGATAATTAAGCGTTCAATTGTCTCAATCACCATGCGCGGAGAAATTGTCTTCTGACACTCCAAAGCACGCGGCGTGTTTTCGTGATATGGGCAAATGCATCTGCTAAAAAAAATGGCGCGACTATCATTGACGCAACCGTTGCACACTTTGCGATTAGCCACTCGATAGGGTGTATAAAATTCAGACCAATCTTGCGAAAAACCGCAAATCATCACAACGGGGCAATCTACGGCGTCAGCCAGCCACGACAGCCCGCTACTTAGTCCGATAAAAAAGTCCGCGTGATAAAGCATGTTCGCACGCTCAATTAATGGTCGGTTGCCTGTAAAATCCTCCGCGCCGTCGGGCTTGCATATCGTGAAGCCGTCGTTCTCTTCCTTGGCACTTTTATCAATGCAGAAAACTCGGTAGCCCAAGCTCTTCAGATAGTTGACGACAATGTCCCAGCCGCCGGGATAATGCCAACTTTTGCGGGCGTTTCGGGCTTGCAGGGCAATGCACACGTAGGGCTCGTCGGTAACGGGAGGCTCCGTCGGCTCAAAAATCGCTTTCGGCGGCAAATAATCTATTCCGAAAAGTAAGCCGCCCATGCGACACATTGACGTTTTACGAAATTCAACCGGTACAATGGGCAAATTCGTCGTCGTCATCAGCGGGTAATACGTGGCGTAAGTTTTAAAATCTATCTCTTCGATTTGATTGAGGTCGGGATAAAGGCGGGCGACAATTTCTTGCAGGTGCTTCGGCAGACAAATCGACACGTTGCATTTGTGAATCCTTTTGAACTCCCTAAAGTACGGCAGGAAAGCCAATGTGTCGCCCAATGCGGAAGCGTCCCAAAATAATATTGCGACGGTATGACCTTCCGGATTGAACTTGTGCGAAAATATTTTCTCCTCGTTCAGGAAAACTTCAACGTGCCAATTAATGACGTAGTGCTCCACGGAAAGCAATCTGCCGCCGGAAATGTATTTGTCGAAAAAAATTTGCCCGCTATCAAAGTCGCTTATCCTCACGCGGAAATTTCCTTCAGGTATGTCGAGCCGCAAACCCAAATTAAAATCCAAACGCAAGCCGGGAAAACCCGTGTTGCCCCAAATTCGCGACTCCATAATCCCTGCGGGTGCGTCGTAGCGACCTTTGACGCTTTTGTAAAAGTATTCTTGATTGATGTCCTCTTTGTTGCCGCCCGAAGTGTAGTTTATCCGATAATCTTCAATGGCGTTTACGGTAAAAAAGTGCAATTTCACAGGGACGCCCCCTAAAGTACGTTGATGAATTTGTGCGTCTGCGGTATCACGCGGACATTTTTTATTTTGCGCAACGCGGCGGCTTGCAATTCTAAAATTCTTTCCGCCGAGATTGCGCTAACTTTCCGCGTCGGAGTCACCGGTTGCAGGATTAGTAGCGTCGTCGGGGCAACTCGCGCGACCAACTCCACCGCCGATAAAAATTCTTCCCGCGTCGTTTCGCCCGTCACTACTAATTTAATGTATAAATCCTTGTCCCGCGCCGCTCGTAAAAATTTTTCGTGCTGTTGGAAAAGATTTTGTCCCGCGCTCGGTAGCTTTATATCCATGCTGACGATGTCGACCACGCCCGATATTTTTTCAAACTCTGCGGACAAGGTGCCGTTCGTCTCCAAAAATGTTTTCACGCCCGAACTTTTTATCGCCGCCGCTACCTCGCCCACAAATTCCCAGTTCAATAGCGGCTCTCCGCCCGTGAAACTCACCGCTTGCGTAGGTACTTCTCCGCTGAATTGCCTAACGAACTCAATCACCTGCGCGGCAGTCAGCGGATTTTTTACGTCGCGGAATGTCAGCGAACCCGCCGCCCGCTCCACTTTGCAATACTCCGCGCGGCTAAAGTTCGTGTCGCAATACGCGCAGTGCAAATTGCAATCGGCAAGCCGGATAAATATTTGTCGGTAGCCTAGGTATTTGCCCTCGCCTTGAACTGACGAAAATATCTCCAGCACGTTCGCGCTACTCATGATACGTTACGCTTGAATTCGGCGATTCGTGCACTTTGATTGCGTGGAGTTTCGTCGAACCGCTAAATATTTCCGACGCCGCCAGCTGTTGAAAAATTTCACGCGCTAAATTTTCCGCCGTGGGATTTTCTGCCGCGAACGTCTCCAACTCATTTAAAAATCGGTGGTCGAAGGTGTCTAAAACTTTTTTCAGCTCCGCCTTGAGGATTTTAAAGTCAATCAGCATGCCCAATTCGTCAAGCTCCTCGCCGCGAACTATCGCCTTTACCGTCCAATTATGCCCGTGCAGGCGGGCGCACTTACCCGCGTATCCGCGAATATAATGCGCCGCCTCAAAGGCACTTACTACTTCTATCTCGTACAGATTTATCACTCCTTATTTAAGATTCCATTGCCGATTCGTGCGGTCGGCGGTGTAGGTCGTCCCGTCTTGCAGACGATAATCCAGATTAGCTGTACTCTGAATTTCTAACGTCGCGCCGTCATTCAACTCGATGAACACGCCGCCCGAAGTTATATCCGCCCGCGTGATGTCGTCGAAGTAAATATCTTCCAAACTCACTACGTCGCCGTCGTGCGCGCCCTGTATCACGTCGTGCCCGTTTTCCTGCGCAAAGAAGAATGTATTTTGTCCGGAGCCGCCAACCAAAGTGTCGTTGCTTTGAGCGTAGCCGCCCCAAATGCTGTTCGCGCCCGCGCCGCCGATTATCAAGTTGTCCGATTCACTGCCCGCTAAGGTCGTGTTGCCGGTCGCCGTGCTCGCGTCCAAAACTCTTATGCCGTCGTACATTATGCCGTGATAGTCTAAGCTGTCGTCGCTGAGCCAAATCGCCACGTCGCCCATATCTCTGCCAACTGTCAGCGTGGAAATATCTCCGTAGCCTACGTAGCAGTTCGTGAAGCCGTCGTATTCAACGTTGGTATCGACTTTGGCAATCAAATCGTCGTTCAGGCGGAAGCTCTTGCCCTTAGCGTCGGCTAGCGTCAAATAGTCGTCCGTGCTGTTGTTTATGCCTATCATCACGTCGGAGCCGCGCAGGATTACATCAGTGACGCCGCTGTAGTCGTCGAGCTGGATAACGTCTTGCGTAATGTCGTCAACGCCGCTCATAAAGTCAAAGTTCGTTATCGTGTCGAGCCCGTCGCCAGTCATGTAGAAAAATCTTGTCGAGCCAAGTTTGTTTTCGTCGCTGTTGCCAACCATTAAATCTTTGCCCGAATTGCTCCAGATTGAGGAGTTGCCCGTGCCGCCGAAAAGCGTGTTTGACTTGTTCGCCGCGCCGATTAGGGACGTGTCGCCCGCGCCAGCCGCTACCTTGTCTATGTTGTAGAAATTTACTCCTCTGCCGTCCAAGGTGCCGCCGTTCTCGTTCAAGTTGACTTCGACCGCGCCCGTGTACTCGCTGAAACTTATCCCCTGCTCGTTGCCGTAGAAGACATCAGCCGTGTTGCCGTCCAATACTTGAATCGTCGCATTCTCCTTGGCAATTGCCGCGTTCGTGTCGCGCGTGCCGTCGCTTAGCCGCAATTCATACGTCGTTTCATCATTACCGAGCACATTATCGAACGTCATCTGACTGCCGTTGCCGCTGAGCACCAACTGACCCGCCGCGTAGCCGAATTCTAAGTCGTTGATGTTGTTGATTGAAATTTTGTCGTCGTTGTGATTGAAGCCGCTGGCGAAATTGTGCACGGTGTCCTTGCCGCCGCTTAGAATCAGCGTCGCGCCGTCGTAGCCAGATGAGCGCAGAGCTTTATCCGTCAAGTAAATCTGATTGTTGCCCTCGCCGCCGTCGACAGTGTCGCGCGAGCCGGCTAATATCGTATCGTTGCCCGCGCCGCCCGTCATAGCCGAGCCGCCGCCCTTGAGCGTGTCGTCTTCATTCTCCGCGTAATTGCCCTTGATTAAATAGTTCTCGTCCGCGTCGCTTAAATCTATCGTGCCGCCCTTCATGTGCGTGAAGGCTATCGCTTGCCGCTCTCCGTGCGCATTGATTAGCGTCGCCGCCGTCGAACCGTTACTTTCCGCCGCCTCGTCGTAGATTATCACCGCGTCGCCCAAATCCAGCCCGCCGTTGCCGAACTGTATGCTGTTGCCCTTAACCGCGTCGATTAGGTTGCTGTAGTCGAACGTCTGAACTTGCGCGTTGTCCCCGTTGTAATTCTCTAAAGTCACGCGCCCTGCCGTCGGAATTATCAGCGTGGAGCCTTCGTCATCCAGATTAATATCAACTTCCGCGCCGTGACGAACTACTACGCTATCATCGCCGTCTCCAGCTGTGACCGTCGCCGTCGTACCCTCGATTAATGCCAAATCTTTATCGCCCGTCATGTCAACGGAGCCGCTCTCCGTCACGTAAACCGGATTCTCCCCGCGAGCAATTATATCGTCAGCGTTCGTCTTCTCGCTTATCGGCGGGTTGTTCGGGTCTATCATGTAAACGCCGTCGCGGTTAGTCGTGAAGCTGTCGCCGGCATTAACCTCGAATGTCTTGCCGTCAATTTCGTAGGTGCCCGCTTTGCCGATTGCTAGCGTCGCGTCCTTTTCCAAGCCGCTGATTATCGTGCCGTTGCCGCTCAAGCTCGCGCCGTCCGTGTCGCCCGTCAAATTGAATTCAACGCCGTTTATCGTCACGTCGCCTTCCGGAATCACAACGCTCGTGTCGCCAAGGTCGCCGTCTATCGCGCCGCCATTTTCTATACCGTCAACGCTCGTAATATTTTCCCCGTCCGTGCCGATTGTCGCCTCGTCGGTGGTGTTGAAGGTCTTGCCGTTTATCTCGAAGTTGTCGAACGGTCCGCTTATCGTGCCCGCGTAGTTGTCCACGCCACGAACGCGGCTGTTTGAATCCGTCAAGAACTCGTATGCGCCGTCCAAAGTGTCTGCCAAAGTGTATTCGTCCGTGACAAATGTATAGGTGCCGTTCGTCGCGCTGACCGTCATGTTGGGCGCACTTCTCACCGTCGCCCCGTCACTTAAGCCAACTATCTGCTCCGCCGTGCCGCCGCTTACTATCACGTTTGCCGCGTCGCTTAGCTTGATTGACTTGCCGTTGATTGTCGCGTTGTCCACGTCGTAGACCGTCGCATTCCTCAAGCCGCTAATCGTGCCGTCCGCGCCGTGGACACTGGCAACTCTACTGTCCGCAATTCCCAACGTCACTTTGCCATTGTCGCTAAAGGTCAGCCGCTCATTGTTTATATCAAACTTGTTTTCGTCTTGCCCGATGATTAACGTGCCGTTCTCCACACTTGCCACGCCCGAAACTTCGCCGCCCGACATGTTGAAGGCAAAGGATTCGTCGTCTTGAATCTCGTAGCTCTTTTCGTTGACGGTGAACGAGCCCGCCTCTTCGACTTCGACCTTTTTAACGCCATTGCTACTGCTAATTACCGTCACTTCGTCCGCGCCCGTGATTTGTAAGGCGTCGCCGTTGACAGTCCGCGCAGAGTTGAAATCGCCAACGATTGTGCCCGCGCCGCTGATTGAAGAGATTTTATCCGAGCGCAAGCCGTAGTTGACTTCGGAATTGCTGTGCGTGTAGGTTTCATCTTCCGCCGTGACCGCGCCCGCCATGTCAGTTTGCACCGTCGCATTGCCGCCGCCGTCCACCGTCACGCCATTCGAGCCGCCGATTTCCTCCAAGCCCGCGATGTCGTTGTCGGCTAGGTTAATTGTGTAGCCGTCCTCGTCGCCCGTGACCGTAAGTGACCGGTCGCCCACGTCTATTCCCAAAGCACGCGCCGTAACTTCCGTTGCCTCTGCCGCGTTTATCGTCTTCTCGTCCAGATATGCTGTCCCGTCGACCGTCAAAACTTTGTTAGTCGTGTTCGTCACGATTGCGCCGCCACTTACCGTTATGCTCGAACTTTCAATCGTCGCCGTGCCCGCGTCGCTTAATTGCATTCCGTTATATGTCAGCGCGTCGCTCTTTGCTATATCCAACTTAACGCCGTCAGCCGTCGTCGTGCCAATCGCCGAGCCACTCGCGCCAAATTCCTCGCCATTAACCGCGTATTTGCCAGCGTTCAATGTCAAGCTGATTTCCGCCGGAGCAACGATTTCCGCACCCTTATTCAGGCTCAAGCCGTTGCTACTCGAATTTATTCCAACTTTGGTATCGTCCGCCGTCGCCGTGATTGCAGTATCGCCCGCAGTCAATTTCTGCCCTTTCGCCAAAGTCATCTCCGCGCCGGAGACAGCCGTTAAATCGTCGGCATCAATACCCGCGCTACTAAAAGTCGCCACGTTGTCATCGCTGAAGTTTTGCGCCAAAGTCACGCCGTCCGCGTCCGCTATGCTGAAGTCTTGTGCACCGTCGCTGATAACTTTTACCGGAACGGTCGCCGCCAATTTGACTGTCCTG
>JAFPVP010000025.1 GCA_017412925.1 Selenomonadaceae bacterium | reverse complement strand
TTGTCTAAGTCAGCTTTTGCCTTAACTTTGTCGCCGAGCTTCTCGTAGCACTTGCCGCGTTTATAATACCAAATCGCCGCCGACTTCTCCGAAGAATTTATTATAATTTGAGTGTAAGCCTCTGCTGCCAAATCGTATCTGCCCAATTTCTCGTGAACCTCAGCAAATTCATAATAGACGATGTAATTATCAGGATCAAGTTCAAGAACTTTGTTAAAATCTTCAAGCGCGCGATTATAATCTCCGAGCTCCAGATAAAGCTCGCCTCTGAAATAATAATGGTAACCTTCGTTTGGTTCCAGCTCGATAGTTTTGTTTATGTCGGCGAGAGCCAACTGATATTGCTTAGCGTTCTTATAAAGTAAACTGCGCATGGAATAGCCGCCGGCTTTGTCGGGGTTCAGCTCAATCGCCTTGTTCAAATCCGCCATTGCCAACTTGCTGTCTTTTTTAACATGATTATAATACGAACTACGAACCATATAAACCCACAGACAAGCCGAATCAATCTGCAAAGCGCGGTCGTAATCAGCGAGAGCCTGCGGATATTTTTCAAAGGTATAGTGAGCATAACCGCGATAAGCATAATTCATTGCGTCATTTGATTTAAGTTCAATCGCCTTGTTGAAATCTTTCAACGCCAGATTGTAATATGTCTCCGCGTTGTTGCCGTGAAATTTAACTCTTTTGAAGCGCGGGGAATCTTCAAGTTTATGCTTTAATGCTAACACGGTGCCATTGTAAGCCGAGCCGCGAGCGACGTACGCTTTCGGATTGTTAGGATTGAGTTCGATAGCTTCGCTGTAAAATTTCGCCGCTTCGTCAAGGTTGCCTCTGTAAGCCGCGCGCGTACCTTCCTCGATTTTCTGATTGTAGAGGAATTCATTATCAGCTTGCTCGAAATCTTTTTTGAGTTGAGCGCGTCCGGCGTCGTCGGTGACGGTGTTGGCACGCTTGCGCAGGTCTTCAACTTTGCGTTCGTTATCGGCGGCGGCTTCGTTCGATTCGCGCGTCTGCGTTACAATCTTGGAGCGTTCGTCGGAGTCGCGCTTGTACCAATTTTTAATCTCGCTGTCGTCGACTTTAACATCGACCGTCGCCTCCCACATGACGAGAATAACTTGATCCGTCACCTGCTTAGCGACTTGATTGTATTTGACTTCGCCGACGATTTCATAAGTGTTGCTGGTTATCGCGGTGATTTCGTCGTCAGTCAGTTCGCTGTTAATGGAGCGCGAATAACTCTTCAGGTAAACGCCCGCTTGCTTGACGGCATTTTTAATCGCCTTGTCGCGGGCGCGAAGTTTAACAATATCCTGCGATTCAAGCTCGTTGCCATAGTCCACGCCCATTGCCGAGTAAGTTTTAATTTCCGCGTTGACAATCGGCAAGAAAAATAAATTTCCGACGACCAGCGACGCCGCCAAAATTTTTTTCCAATGTTTCTTAATCACAATCCTCCCTCCTTTTGCCGCGAATTATATATCAGAGCCGCGACCGGCGACAAGAAAAACTTTTGCCGATTGACTTTGAAGAATTACCTGCTAAACTTAAGCCAAACGAAAGGAGCTAAAAAAATGAACAGCATTAAAATGACAGTCCCCGTTACGGTCAAGGCAAAACTCACGGAGAAATTGCGTGCGCGGCTCGTCGACGAGGCAGTTAGAGTCGCCGAACAAATGGAGCTTGAACTCAAACAGATTAACATCGACATGCAACGCGAGCTGGAAAGAAATCCTCAGCACGAACCGCAGATTAGAAATTTCTTCAGCAACGAAATGGCTCCGCGTCAAGGTCGTCTGGACGAGGCTCACCGCCGCAAAGAAACTTTCGAGAAGTTGGCACTCGGCGCGGAAATCGTTCAGGGCACGACGGAGCGGCAAGTCGAACTCAAAGTCGGCGACAACCTGCGCGAGGCTATGAACGTAGAAATTTTGGTGGAAGATGACAAAATCATTGCAATCCGCGGCTGAAATAATCATCGGGAAAATCGGCGCGGCACGCGGGCTGGACGGCACAGTTAAAATAATTCCGCTGACAGATTTTGAAGGGCGTTTCGACGGACTGGAAAAAATTTCTGTCGGCGGGAAAATTTTTCACGTCGAAAGCGTCAAACATATCGGCGGGCAACTTTTTATGAAGTTTGCGGGCGTGGACAGTCGCGAAGGAGCGCGGGCTTTGACGAATAAATTTTTGACGGTCGACAGAGCTGACGCCGCGCCGCTTGACGACGGAGAATTTTACACGTTCGACATCATCGGCTGCGAAGTTTTCGACGGCGATAAAAAACTTGGCACCGTGACCAACGTCCTCAAGACCGGTAGCAACGACGTTTTCGAGGTCGACGGAAATATTTTAATTCCCGCGCTCAAATCCGCCGTTCAATCGATTGACATAGCCGCGAAAAAAATTTTGGTCAACTCAAATGCTTATTAATATCATCACGCTTTTTCCTGAAATGTTCGCGGGAGTCTTCGGCGAAAGCATAATCAAACGCGCCGTCGAGAAAAATATTTTGGAGATTCGCTTCACGCAACTGCGCGACTTTGCCTTCAACAAGCACAGGCAAGTTGACGATTCTCCGTTCGGGGGCGGCGCGGGCATGGTGCTAAAGCCCGAACCAGTTTATCTTGCCGTGCGTGACGTGTTGAGTAAATCCGATGAAAATTTTTCCCGCAAAATAATTATCACCGACCCCAGCGGCGAAGTTTTCACGCAAGCCAAAGCCAAAGAACTTTCCGCGCTTGATCAAATTATTTTCGTCTGCGGACACTACGAAGGCTTCGACGCGCGAATTTACGATTTGGCGGACGAATTAATTTCAATCGGCGACTACGTTTTGACGGGCGGCGAGTTGCCCGCGATGGTTATCGTCGACGCGGTGGCGCGTATGCTCCCGAATGTTTTAGGCTCGGCGGAGTCGGCAGCGACGGATTCATTTTTCGACGGGCTGCTCGGCTATCCGCAATACACACGCCCGCGCGACTTCGAGGGAAAAATCGTGCCCGAAGTTTTGCTGTCGGGCAATCACGCTCAAATAAAAAAATGGCGCGAGGCTCAAGCTTTGAACTTGACACGCGCACGGAGACCAGACTTGATTAAATGATACAAAAAAATTTTAGGCTCGGCGGAGTCGGCAACGACGGATTCATTTTTCGACGGGCTGCTCGGCTATCCGCAGTACACACGCCCGCGCGACTTCGAGGGAAAAATCGTGCCCGAAGTTTTGCTGTCGGGCAATCACGCTCAAATAAAAAAATGGCGCGAGGCTCAAGCTCTGAACTTGACACGCGCACGGAGACCGGACTTGATTAAATGACTACAAAAAAAATTTTGGCGGCGGTTGCCGTCCTTTTGATTTTAACAGTTGCCGTGGGCGTCGCGGCTTATCAAAATTGGCAAGAACTTAAAAAGCACAGCGGCAATCCTGCGGTATCTGCGCGGCAAGCTGTCGAAGCGCACGACCTTGAAACCTTTAAAAAATTCGTCGACCTTGACAAGCTACTTGAGCAGGCGGCGGAGGAAATTTTGACGGAGCAAATTAATTCCACGCTCGCCCCGACGGCTTACTCCATGGACGAACTTCAAAGCCGCTACGACAAACTTAAGCCCGACTTTGTAAAATCTGCGCGGGCGGCGGCGGAAGAATATATTTCGGCGGGCAAAGTCACTTTCCCGAACGAACTGACCGACGCGCAAAAATTTTTCAAGAAATCGGGCGCGGCGTCTTGCGAAATAAAAAGCATAACCAAGCCGCAAAAGGACGGCAACGAGCGTGTCGTGACGGTCATGTTTTACAATCCCTACATGAAATTCAGTTTCGAGTTGGAATTGGAGCTGGAGCCCGACGCGGAAAATAATTGGCGAATCACGGGCGCGACGGGCTTTGAAAATTATTACAGCGGCTATCGGCGTTCGCTCCGGCGCAAACTCGATTCACTTAACGCGCCCATTGGCAGACAGATGGACGATATTTTTAAAGTTAAAAGTTTCAGCGTGCAGAACGCGGGCGGCGACGAATACGGCTTTTCGCAGACGCTTAACATCGCGATAAAAGCTGACGTTAAATCGGACAAGCCGCTCGCCAAAGTTCTCGGCAACATAATTTTGACGGGCAAAGAAGACCGCGAAAGTTTTGCGCCGTTTACAATCGACATGATAGAACGGAAGCAGGGCGTGCAGATTTTTAATCTTACCAAAACTTTAAATCCGTTCGTGCGTGTCGACGCCGACGCCATGAAGCACGGACTTAAGAAAAAAAATATTCATGTCGAAGTTACCGAAATAATTTTTGAGGACGGCACGAGTCTTAAGTTACTCGACAGCCTGCCCGAATAAATTTTTGGAGGCGATGTCACTTTGGGAAAAATAAATGTTGTGCTTATCGTTTTGAACGAGAAAGCCCTTGAGCAAGCCTTGCAAAGTTTGAACTTCAACAGGGCTAATCTTTGCGCGATAGTGATTGACAACGGCAACGGGAAATTTTTAAGCTTGGGGCAACAAAGAATTCCGCTCGTTTCCTTTTCCGCAATTCAAAGCCTTTTGGACAGAGGCGCGGATTTCGTTTGGCTGATAAGCAGTTGCGTCAACGGTATCAACGACATTTGGAAGACGAAAAAATTTTTGATGAACAACGGCGTGCCCGAAGATAATATCGTCAACTTTGAAATTTTGCCGCACATTTCTTTTGAGTGGCTTGCAAATTTGCGCTATGTCAGAGAGAATGGCGCAGATTTTTTTGCGACGGGAATAAGCTACATCGAAGTCGGGCTGGATTTGAGATACCTTCCGCATGTGCGCGGGCGCGGCGTGAATCTCAGCGGCTCCAATCAAGATTTGCGGCAAGGCTATCTTACCACTAAACACGTTTTCGAGCACGTCAAGCCGGGCACGATTAAGTTTGTCCTAATCGGTCTCGCGCCCTATTCTTTCCGCTACACAAACGAGAAAGCTTTTTCCGTCTGTTCGCGCAATCTTCAATACACACTCGCGCTTGAAAGCTCTGGCAAAGAAACGCTCCATGATATTTTGCTGAAGACTTTGGTGAACAACGCTATTAAAAATCATTTCTTCACTACATCTGCGCAGCAAGCGGATTTAAATTTTGACACCCTTAAAAATTCATGCAACCGTGAACTTCCCGCAAAAGCCGTTGTCGCTTGGGAAGACGAGCTGAAAAATTTGACAAAGAAAATTTTCCCGCAGACCGTCGAAGAAAATATTCAAGTGCTCACGGATTATATAAAACTTTGCCTTGACAACGGCGCGAAACCCGTCGGAGTTGTCTTCCCGTTTGCTCCTGCCATGCGGAAAAATTACGACGCGCAACTTTTGAACAGCTTCCGCGCGGTGATTAATCAGCTTGAACAGAATTATGACTTCACCTGCGTTGATATGTTCGATTTGAATCTCGGCTACGATTGCTTCTACAACATGGCGCATTTGAATTTGAAGGGCGCGGCGTTGGCTAGTTCTGTGTTGGGCTTGAAACTTTACGAAAGAAATATTTTGTCCGAAGAAAATTTCTGCGGCATGAGCTACGATTATTTTAACGTGTTATCAAACTTGCTGGCGAAGGACAGCTATAACGCGCTGATGGCTCGCGTCTTTGAAAAATCAGTTGAGATGATTCGCCGCAAAAATAAAATCAAAGTCGGCTTTGTACTTTACGATTCGTCTATGTGGTGCGGCGACGACCTTTATAATTTTTTTGCTGCTGATGAGCGTTTCGAGCCGACGATTTTTCTCTGCTTGCGGACGGATAAATCGACTGATGAACTTGTGCAAAAAGATTTCCTCCACGGCGTCGAACAATTCAAAACACGCGGTCTCAACGTCACTGCCATTGCCGACAAAAATTTCTCCTTGCCCGCGCAGGACGTGCTGATTTTCCTGACGCCCTATCTTGAAGTTCTGCCGCGAGCCTTTCAAGCTGACGAACTCACAGCGAAAACTCTCGTAACTTACATTCCCTACGCATTCGACACGGCGCAATACGATATATCTGACAGCCCCGTCTTTCGTGTGCATTGGAAACTGTTCGCGCCGTCTGTTTTAACTCTCAAAATGTTTGACAGCCTCTGCAAGATCGGCATGCCGCGCGGCATTTACAGCGGCTACCCCAAGCTCGATTCTTTTTACGGCAAAAAGGACGAGTTTAATTTTAATTGGAAGATGACGCGCCCCGACGCAAAGAAAATCATTTACGCGCCGCACTGGACGATTAATGACGGCGTCTTGTACGCAACTTTTCAATGGAACTTTAAATTCATGTACGAATTCGCCAAAGCACACCCCGAAATTTCTTGGGTTTTCAAGCCGCACCCGAATTTATTTTTCTCTGCGGTGACGTCGGGACTTTTCCCCTCGACCAAAGCTTTTCAAGATTATCTGCACGCTTGGGACACCTTGCCCAATGCCAAAGTCGTCACGGGCGGCTACTATCAAGAAATCTTCGCCACGAGCGACGGCATGATTTTGGACAGCGGCTCTTTTAACGCCGAATATCAATACACGCACAAGCCGATAATTTTCTTGACACGCGAAACCCAGCGATTTAACGAATTTGGCAATAAGCTCATGAATGTTCTTTACCGAGTTGACGGTCGCGATTTGGAAGGAATTGCCGCGCTCATGCAGAAAATTTTTATCGAGGGCAACGACCCGATGTTTAACGCGCGGAAAAAATTTTTCGATGAACATTTGAACTACGTCAAGCACAACGGCACGACGGCGAGCGAATTTATTTTTAAAAATATCTTGACGGGACTTTACGGAAGTGCTCCCGATGATAAAGGTGATAACTTACGGAACGTTCGATCTTTTTCATGAAGGTCATTACCGAATTTTGCAGCGAGCCAAAGCCCTTGGCGATTATCTTATCGTCGGCGTCACGACGGAGAGTTACGATAAAAATCGCGGGAAACTCGGCGTCATAGATTCCCTTGCCACGCGCATGGAAAACGTCAAGAACACGGGCTTTGCGGACGAGATTATCATTGAAGAATACGTCGGGCAAAAGGTGCTTGACGTTCAGCGGCACAACGTAGACATTTTCGCAATCGGCTCGGATTGGGTCGGCAAGTTCGATTATCTGAAGGAATATTGCAAGGTAGTTTATCTTGAACGCACGAAAAATATTTCCAGCACGGATTTGCGGAAGATAAAATATCCGGTTCAGCGCGTCGGGATAATCGGCAACGGTCGAATCGCTAACCGGTTTGTTGTCGAAGCGAAATTTGTCAGCGGCGCCAATGTGCAGAACGTCTACAACCCGCGCCTCGAAAGTGCTGGGCGTTTTGCGGATAAATGGGAATTGACTGCCTTTGATGACTTGGAAAAATTTTACGCGGCGACGGATTTGGTTTATATTGCTTCGCCGCACGAAACCCACTACGAATACATAAAATCCGCTTTGGAGCACAAAAAGCACGTTCTGTGCGAAAAGCCCATGGTCTTAAAAAAATCTCAGGCAGAAGAACTTTTCGACTACGCGCAGAAAAATAATTTGATACTTTTTGAGGGAATAAAAACTGCGTATTGTCCCGGCTTTAACAAACTCCTCGGCATTGCTCGTAGCGGCAAGATAGGCAACATCAGAAATATTGAGGCGTGTTTCACCAAGCTGGAAAATAAAAATCACCGCGAGTTGACGGATTTAAACTTCGGCGGCAGTTTCTTGGAGCTTGGCAGTTACGTTGTCTTTCCCATGCTGAAATTGTTTGGCACGAATTTTAAGAATATCAGCTTTGAGACGACAACCGCCGACAATGGCTTGGATATTTTTACGAAAGTTTCAATGTCATTTCCTGCGGGCTTGGCGACGGCGACTTGCGGGCTCGGCGTGAAATCTGAAGGCAGGCTTTTAATTTCGGGCACGGAAGGATATATCGTGGTTGCGCCGCCATGGTGGAAGACGACCGAGTTTGAAATCCACTATGAAGACCCAAATATCGTGGAAAAATACAACGAAAACTTTTTTGGGGACGGTCTTCGCTACGAGCTCAGCGACATGCTTTATCTTATAAACGGCATTGAAAAAAATTCTTTCAAACTCACCGCGAAAGATTCTATTGCTCTGGCGGAGATAATGGAGAAATTTCTCGCCGTCGAGCGGTAGCATTTATTTAAAAATTGGAGTGTGATTATCTTTGAAGAATGAAAAACCTTTTATCGTTGGCGCGTTGGGAGTCGGAACTTGCGCCACGATTAATTTTTTTGAGCAATGGGCAAAAGTTTTCCCCGCCGAAAAGGAGTGGGATCGTCCGCGAATCATAATCGACAACAACTGCACCATGCCCAGCCGCGTTCGTGCCCTGCTCTACAATGAAAACGTCGACCTCCTTGTCGAGCAAATGACCGATTCGATTAAGCTTTTGATTAACGCGGGCTGTTCAAAAATTTTAATCGCCTGCAACACCGCGCACGTCTTTTTGGACGCGATTTACAAAAATTTTCCTGAAGCGCGCAATTACATCGTCGACCTTATCGACAACTGCGCGGCGCACCTGCAAAGTCGCGGCGTGAAAAAAGTTTTTCTCATGGCTTCCGAAGGGACGATTTTGTCGGGCGTTTATCAGAAAAAGTTGGGTGCTAAAGGCATTGAATGCACTGCGCCGCCGCCCGAAGAATTTCCGATTGTGCGGAGTTTCATAGAGGCGGTCAAGCAGGACAAGTACACGGCGGAAGTTAAAAATTATTTCGTTGACTTTGTTAATCGCAACAGGTTGACTGGGGGGGGGGGATTATATTCTGGGTTGTACCGAACTTCCCGTTATGTACGAAAAATGTAGCGATAAACTTGGCGACATGAATTTTTACGACCCGATGATAATCGTGCTTGAAAAATTGCGTGCAGAATTTGAGGCGGGACGTAATGAAAAAATTTGCTTTTGACTTAGACGGCACCGTCACTAAAGTTGAGACGCTACCGTTGCTTGCTAAAGAACTTGACCTTGCCGACGAAATGAAACTTTTAACCGACTTGACTTTGAGCGGGCAAATTCCCTTTGAAAAATCTTTTCGGTTGCGCTACCTTATCTTGAGGAATATCCCGCTGAAAAAGATTCAAGAGATTATGGACAGCGTGGAGCTTGACGCGGAAATTGCCGCCTTCATTCGCGAGAACAAAAAAAATTGCGCCGTCGTCACGGGCAACTTAGATTGTTGGATTGCGCCGATAATCGCCAAACTCGGCTGCGAAAGTTTTTCTTCGACGAGTGAGCCGGACGAAAAAAATTCCCCCGTTCTAAAGAAAATCCTTGATAAGGGCTCGGCGATTCGTGCGTTGAAAAAAACTTCAGACAAAGTTATTGCGGTCGGCGAAAGTTTTAACGATGTCCCGATGTTCGAGGAGGCGAACATTTCCGTTGCTTACGGCGGAGTCCACAAGCCCGTGAGCGCGGCGATTTCTGTTTCGGATTACGTTGTCTTTGACGGAGGTGCTTTATGCAGGCTGTTAAAAATGTTGTGATAGCGGCGGCGGGAATGGGTACGCGCTTGGGTGCCGGCAAGCCTAAATCGCTAATCAAGATAAACGGCAAGGCTCTTTTGGAATATCAGCTGTCGTTGCTGGAGAAAGTCGAAAACGTTTTTCTCGTGGTCGGCTTCATGGAAGAGGACGTGATGACTTTTGCTAGTAAAATCCGCCGCGATATAATTTTCGTGCGCAACGCCAACTTCCAACACACAAAGACTTTGGGGAGTTTTTACTTGGCGGCGCGAAATATTAACGGCTCGGCGATTTTTATGGACGGCGATATGATTATTGAGCCGCGCACCTTTGACGAATTTTTGGAGACGGCGGCGCGGCTTGATGATGACGAATTGCTTATCGCCGTTTCAAAGAGAATTTCTGACGATCCGGTTTATTGCGCCATTGAACAGAGCGGCGACGATTTGCGGATTAACGGCTTTTCGTTCGAGGAAAAATCCGCTTACGAATGGGCGAACGTGGTTTATATGCCTGCCGGCTTGATGATTAACGGCAACTCGCACACGTTTGAACATCTGCAGAAATTTCTTCCGGCGGCGGCAAAAGTTATCGACAGGCTTGAAATTGACACTCCGGAAGACCTGCGCGGCGCGGAAAAATTTTTCAAGACAAACGATTGGTTCGGGATAAATTAAATTCTTCATTCGGCGGGGTCGTCGAAGCCGATAAGCCACGTGGCAATAAAGCCGACGACGTAAGACGTGACGAGCCCGACGAGGTAGACGGGAATGTTATTGGTAGTCGCCGCCAAAGGCAAGCCCGAAATGCCGAGTGTCGCCGCGCCCACCGTGAACGACGCAATTAAAGCTCCGCCGAACGCGCCGCCTATGCACGCCCCGATAAACGGTTTGAACAGCGGGAACGTCACGCCGTAAATCAGCGGCTCGCCAACGCCCATCATACCGACCGGCAACGCGGAGGCTATCGTCTTCTTGAGGAATTTGTTTTTAGTCTTGAAGTAAACCGCGATTGACGCGCCAACTTGACCCGCGCCCGCCATCGCCAAAATCGGCAACAAAATCGTCACGCCGAATTGTGAAATTAAATCGACGTGAATCGGCGTCATTGCCTGATGAATGCCCAACATGACCAGCGGCAACCACACGCCCGCCAAAATGAATCCGACGACCGCGCCGCCCGATTGAATCGCCGTTGTCGCCGCCGCGCCGATTGCGTCTGATACTGCGCCGCCGAGTGGTTGCAACAAGAGGACAGCCGCCGCGCCCGCCATTAAAACTGTAACCAGCGGCGTTAAGAACAGGTCGAACATTTCGGGGATAATTTTGTGCAATTTACCTTCGAGCCACGCCGCGAACGCCGCAACGATTATCACTGAGATAACTCCGCCGCGACCAGGGACAAATTGCATGTCAAAAATGCTTATATTGGCAAGACCGGGATGCGTCATCAACGCCGCAAGCACGCCGCCGATAATCGGGGTGCCGCCGAAAATTTTTGCCGCGTTCAAACCGACGAATAAATTCATGCCCCAGAAAACCGCGTTGCCGGCAATCATTGCAAGCTGAATGCCCTTTTCGTCGGCGAGTGCGGGAGAAATTTTTACCATGCAACTGACAATGCCTGTTATCAGACCGCACGCGATAAAGCCAGGTATCAGCGGCGTAAAAATGCTGGAGATTTTTTTGAAGAAAAGTTTTATCGGCGTGGCATTTTGCTTGCGAATTTTTTCGTGGAGAGCTTTCGCGTCGCCAACTTTAATTTCGCCGACTTTGATAGTATTTGTCGCCTCTAAAATTTTGTTGACCGCGCTCGTGACGGTAGTCGCCCTGCCCACGCCGAGGATAACTTGAACTTCGTCGCCGTCTTCATTGACGCCCAACACGCCGTCGATTTTTTTCAACGCCTCAATCATGTAATCATTTTTTTCAATCAGCTGGAGGCGCAAGCGCGTCATGCAGTTCGTCGCTTGAATTACATTGGAATAAAGGACATTGCCACTGCCGCCGACCGTGTTCAAAATATTTTTCGCGAGTTCGTCAGTTTTGTCTTCTGTTCTAATTTTAATCGTCTCCAATCAATAAAACGGTTCAAAATATCCCCAACGCACTTCAGAATCATAATAAGCACCAGGCGTATCTTCATAAGTCACGCAAAAACGATAATAACTACTGCCGCCGATGTTGTCGTCAATCTGCGGGTCGAAAACATATTCCACGCCTTCAATCGCAATGACGCACCAGATATGCCCCGTATAGCCGCCGTCAGCGCGAGCCGTCTGCCCATAGACCGTGTAGCAATTCAAGCCGATAGCTCTTACCAACGCGGCGAACGCGCAAGAATAATCGTCACAAGCTCCGACGTGCCCAACCAACATTCCGTAAGCGCGAGCCGTGCCGTTGTCTTCTGGAAAGTTCAAGCGCAAAACATTGTCGCCGTAGCTGCAGGTGTCGACGAGATAATTGTAGCACGCCAAAACTTTATCGTAAGTCGTCATGTCGTCGGTTGTAATTTGATTGAGCGTCGCCCAAACAATTTCGTCGCAATAAGCCACGCCCGTCGAAGTCGGATAAAGTTCCGCGCTGTTCAAAACATATTCAGCGACTGCCGCCTTAGCCGAACCCGTCATTAAAATAAAAATCGCCGCGCAGGTTAATAAAAATTTTTTCATCGTTTAACCTCCAACCATTCGCTCCACGGCAAACCGATTTGCTCTGCCCGCGTCCCCTGCACGAATTCATAGAACAGCCGAATTTTTTTTGCGCGGTCGCGAGTCATCTTTGCGTACCAATCATTGCCTTCCGGCTCCAGCAAAAGATTCGAGCCGCCCAAAAGATAATGCCGCTTGCAAATTTCCTCCAACGCTACGTCGGGATTTTTCATGATGTCGTACATGACTAAAAAAGTTGTCGTGCGCCCGTGCCCCGCCTGGCAGTGGAAGTGTAGCCACGAATTTTCTGGCAAGTTGGCGACGAAAATTATAAAGTCGTCGACGATTTCGGGCGCGGGGAATTGCATATCAGCCGCCGCGAATCGCACGTATTCAAAGCCCGCCGCCTCCGAGGACGTGCGCTCAGTCTGAATTACGCGCGGGATTATTGTTATCGGCTTGAAAGTTTTTTTATCGGCGTTGCCCAACGGCTCAAAAGTTGTCTCGACGCCGCGCAGGCTGTTCAAGCGGTCAAGTTCGATCGTTTCGACCTCGTCGGCGATAGTTTTTCCCGCGTTGCCCGCGTTGTGATCGACGTACCAGCTGACGGGCAGGGAATTCGCGAAGCCGTGACTTTCTTGCCGCAAGTCAATCAGAAAAATTTTTGCGTCGGGCTCAAGCGCGTGAATTTTATCGTAAAGCGTCTTAAGGGCGGCTACAGACGGCTGACTGCTCGCCGAGGCGTGAAGATTTTCTAAACCTTTGCGCGTCGGCTCCTTGCCGCGCAGAGTGTTTTGCCAATCGTCCGTCATCAGCCGAAAATTTCTAAGTTCAGCAGAAGAATTCCCGTCAAGCCGCCACGTGTCGGGAATTTTTTTCGCGCTCGCCACAGAAAAAATCGACGCGCTTAAAAAAATCATCAGCACGCCGAGAAAAATTTTCCTAGCCAAAACAATCTCACTCCCCGAAATATTTTCAGGTTATTTTAATGTATTTGCCGCCGTTCCGTCAAGTTTAATCTGTCGTCAACGGGTCAATGTCAATGTAAACGTCGTCGCGCTTGTGCAAGTTGTTCGCCCGCAAAAAATTTCTCACTCTCGATAAATCTTGCGACTTAATCAAAAGCACAAAGCGATGCACGCCGCGAAAATTAGCGACGGCGGCGGGAATCGGTCCGAAAATTTCTTGCCGCGCCGAAGAATTTTTTACGACCTGCGTGCGAAACTCCGCGCGAATTTTTTTTGCAAAATCTTTTGCCTTAGTCTCGTCCTTGTGCATGAAAATCAGCTTGACCAGGCGGCAGAACGGCGGAAAAAAAACTTCCTCGCGCTGTGGAAGTTCGCTTGCAAAAAATTTTTCGTAATCCTGCGCACAGCCGCAACGAATCGCCGCCGCGTCGACGTTGTAAGCTTGCACGATGACTTTGCCTGGCAAATTCGCGCGACCCGCCCGACCTGCCGCCTGCGTTATCAGCGCGAAACAATTTTCCGCCACCCGAAAGTTCGAGAAACTCAACGTCGCGTCCGCATTCAGCACGCCGACCGCCGTCACGCCGCTGATGTCGTGACCCTTGGCGACCATTTGCGTCCCGAATAAAATATCTGCCTCGTGCGCCGCGAACGCATCCAAAATTTTTTCGTGCCCGAATTTTTCGCGCGTCGAGTCTCTATCCATGCGCAAAATTTTCGCGTTCGGCAAGGAAAGTTTCAACGCCTGCTCCAATTTCTCCGTGCCCGTGCCCAAAAATTTTATGTGGCGACTGCCGCAAGCCGGACAAATCGTTGGCGGCTTGGCTTCCACTTCGCAACGGTGACAGCGCAATTTCCCGTCCGCGTGATAAGCCATCGGCAAGCCGCAATCGGGACATTTCGCCACCGCGCCGCATGACCTGCACATAACGACCGTCGACCAGCCGCGCCGATTCAAAAGGATTATCGCTTGCTGATTCGCCGCCAAAGTTTTTTTCAACAACTCAAGCAACGCCCGACTCAAGACGGATTTGTTGCCCGCCCGAAGCTCGCCGCGCATGTCCACGCATTGCACTTGCGGCAACGGATTATTCAAAACTCTGCGCGGCATTTTTAACAGAATCAGCTCGCCGCACTGCGCCCGATAAAAATTTTCTACGCTCGGCGTCGCTGAACCGAAAATTATCGCCGCCCCGTGAAATTTTGCGAACTCCTCGGCGACAACGCGGGCATGATAGTGCGGCGGATTTTTGTCCTGCTTATACGACGAATCTTGCTCCTCGTCGACGACTATCAGCCCGACGTTTTCTATCGGCGTGAACAGCGCAGACCGCGCCCCGATTACAATTCCGACCTCGCCGTTTCTTATCCTGTGGAAGGCGTCGCTGCGTTCGTCTATGCTCAAGCGGCTGTGAATGACTGCCACGTCTTCGAAATGCGCTTTGAAGTTCATGACGATTTGCCCCGTCAGCGAAATTTCCGGCACCAAAATTATCACGCGCCGCCCCATTTGCCGCGCTATTTTTGTCAGCTCGATATAAACTTGCGTTTTGCCCGAACCCGTCACGCCGTGCAGTAAAAATCCTTGGAACTGTCGCGCCATCAAAAATTTTTCCACCGTCTCAATCGCCGCGATTTGCTCCGCCGTCAGCTCAAAAGTTTTCGGCACCGATTTTATTTTTGCGTAGCTGTCGCGCGTGATACGCCGCCGCTCCTCTACCACATAGCCCGCCGACAACAACGCTTTTACCGTCTGCGATGAAATTTTTTGTCCGCTCAAGCAAAGTTCGCCGCGCTCCGCCAAAAGTTTTAAAACTCTAAGCTGCGCGGAATTCTTTTTGAAATTTTCCTCGTCGAAAGTTTTTACAAGTTTCAAAACCCGCTCGAACAGCACCGAAATTTTTTTGCCGCGTCGACCTGGCATGAATAGCCCCATTGTCACGGACAGCGGGCACAGATAAAACTCCGCCAGCCAACGCGCCGCGCTCATCATTTCCGGTGTAAACCACGGCTCGTCGTCGATTGCCTCTTTTATCTCCTTCAGCACGAATTCAAATTCTGTCGCGTCGTCAACTTCCTGCACATTCATTACGAAGCCGTCAAAAGTCCGCGCTCCGAACGGCACAATCACTCGCCAGCCCGCCGTCAAAAATTTTAATCGCTCCGGCACAAGATATTTAAAGTTTTGCTGTACGCTGTTCGCCGTGACGTTCACGCACACCTCAGCGATTATCATTCGCTTGCTCCCCGTCGAAAATGTCCGTCTCCTCCGCCAGCTCCTCCCTAAGTTCGGCGTCTACGTTACTGTTTTCCGCCCGCAAAACTTCAAGACATTTCTTCGACAAAATCGGCGCGTGTTCAGTGATGACACTCCAAACAACTTCTTTTCTAATCTTGCCGTAGTTGTGAATTAAAATGTTGCGCATGTCATTTATCTGCCGCCACGGAATATCAGAGATTATATTTTTCATTTCATCAGACAAATTGCGAACGTGCTCGCCGATTTGCCCGATATAAAACGCGCTCAATTCAACCAGCCGATAATTTTTTCTTGATATAAAGTTTTCGTAGGTTTGAGCGTCGGAGCCAACGACTTGCAACTTAAAACACCATTTGACAATGTGAACGAGTCGCTGTAAATCTGCCTGCTTACCTCTCATAAAGCAACACCTCATCTTTTGAAATTGCGTTTAAAAATCTTTTTCCTGCGTCTTCTCTGCTCACCAAATCAAGTTCAACGCCGAGAGCATCACGAATGTCGCCGTAAAAACCGCCATATTCCCAGCCCCTGAATTTTCCACCGACATGAATCAAATCCACGTCGCTTTGGTCGTCTGCCTCGCCTCGCGCGTAGCTCCCGAACAGCCACATTTTTTCCACGTCGTAGCGTTCGCAAATCGGGATCACCGCCGCTTTTATCTCGTCAATCGTCAACATTCAAATCATCTCCTTATCGCTAACATAGTTTGTTTAGCACAGCTCAAAACTTTTTGCAAGACATCTATTGAACAAAAAAAGAGCGACTACCTCGACGAGAGGCAACCGCGCAATTTTTTTATCTTCTGCCGCGCTTGGGTGAAACGACAATGTAGCGATAAGGCTCCTCGCCCGCGCTGTGTGTTTCGACGCGGTCATTGTCCTGCAGGACGGTATGAATAATTTTTCGCTCGTGGCGGTTCATCGGTTCAAGTTTGACATCGCGGCGGGTTTTAAGCGCACGTTCGGCGACGCCCTTTGCAAGTTTGATTAAAGCTTGTTCGCGGCGTCGGCGATAATCCTCAACGTCAAGCGTGAAATGAACTTTTTCGCCCGCCTTGCGATTAACCGCCAAATTCAGCAGATATTGCAGGGAGTCCAAAGCTTGTCCGCGTCTGCCAATTAAAATGCCCAAGCCCTTGCCGCTCAGCTCGATAAAGCAACCTTCCTCGGCGGCGTCCTCGATTTTCATTGTGACTTGAAGATTCATTGCCGCGAAAACTTCCCGCAAAAAATCTTCCGCCGCGTCGATAATTTTTTCTCGGTCGAAAACTTCCGCAGGTTCTTCTACGGGCGACGGCTCCAATATCGGCTCAATCGCCGGCTCAATTTCGGGCGGCTCTTCTTGCACAGCTTCTTTTGCCCGCGCAGGTTCCGCTACAACAGGCGGCTCCTTAACTGTGGCACGAATTTTGGCGGGCGTCTCACCGAACAAGCCGAATAATCTTTTCGTCGGCGTCTCTAAAATTTCAATCTCAAGTTTGTCTTCGGCAACGCCCAGCTCCGCGACCGCCGCTGCTATCGCCTCTTCAACCGTCTTGCCTGTTTTTTCTATCACAGCCATTTAAGCCGCCCCCTTGTCGTCGGTTTGCCTGTTCGTCCACCACTGCTGAATTATCTGCACAATATTCATCGTCACCCAATAGAGCACCAGCCCCGCCGGGAATTGCAAACTTATCCAGCCGATAAACAACGGCATTACTATCATCATTATTTTCATCTGCTGATTGGCTTCGCTCGTATTCGACATCATCTTTTGCTGAAGGAAAGTCGTCGCCGCCGAAAGGAACGGCAACGCATAAACTGGGTCTGTCTCCGATAAACTCGGCAACCACAGGAACGACGGAGCCGCCCCGCCGTAGTCGAAGCTGTAGAGCGTGTAGTACATGCCCATCAATATTGGCATCTGAATCAGCATGGGCAAGCAACCCGACATCGGGTTTGCGCCCTCTTTTTGATAAAGCTCCATCATTTTCTGTTGCAACATCTTCGGGTTGTCTTTGTATTTGTCCTGCAATTTTTTCATCTGCGGCTGAATGCGTTGCATTGCCTTCATTGATTGGAGCTGTTTTTTTGTCAGCGGGTAGACCAAAATTTTTATCAGCACGGTTAAAAGGATTATCGCCAAGCCGTAGCTGGGCACGCCGAGCATTTCTGTCAGCGAATACAGCGCGGTTAGAACGGCGGTCATAAGTTTTTCTATCGGCTCAAATATGCCGCTAAAGAGTCCGGGTTCTTCCAAAAAATCACATCCTTTAGGAACTAGGGGACAGGGTCATAGCCGCCCTTGCAAAATGGATTGCAACGCAGAATTCTTTTAAGCGTCAACAATCCTCCGCGAGCCCAGCCGTATTTTTTCAGCGCGTCGAGTGAGTAATTTGAACAGGTCGGCACGAATCGGCAACACGGAGCTTTGAGCGGCGACAACCAGCGTTGATAAAATTTTATGAGAGCTATTAAAAAATTTGTCATGATAAAAGTTTGGCGCGCTTGCATAGGTCGAGAAAAGCTTTCTGCGCGTCTTTGAATTTGGCATTAACAAGAAACTTTCGCCCGACGAGAATCATCGCGCAATCGCGGCGAAGGGAATTTTTATTCAGTCGATAAGCCTCGCGCATTAAACGTTTGACACGATTGCGAACGACCGCGCCGCCGAGCTTTTTACCCGCCGCGAATCCGACCTTGCCATTGTAGCGTTCATCATTTACGACGAGCAAAACCAGCGCGTGATTAGCGAACGACCGCCCGCGAGAGTGCACCGCGTTGAAGTCGTGTTTGCCGCGAAATATTTCACTTTTACTCAATTTAAACATCGACAATCCTCCGCCCGTCGATAAAGCTAAAAAAAAGGCCACTCCGATTAGTGACCTGCCGCACTCTCAAGCTGTAAGCACTTTCCTGCCACGAGCGCGGCGTCTCTTAATTACGAGCCGTCCGCCCTTAGTTTTCATGCGTTCGCGAAAGCCGTGCGTTTTTTTGCGCCAATGTGTGTTTGGTTGAAAAGTCCTCTTCAAGCCCGACACCTCCTTGCAGTAAGATAACAACGCCGATTATAGACGAGCTGTTTTTTTGTGTCAAGCTTATTTAAATTATTATCTGTAGGATTGATTTTTTGTCAGTTGCTTATAAATGTAATCGGCTAGCCCGATGCCGCCGCCCTCTGCCGCCTTCTTGGTGAGTTCCTCGTTGTACATGTCGCGATAAATATCCATAGCATTGCTGTTGCCGAAGAGTTCATTTTTCGGGACGGTTTTCCACATCTCGTTATACATCATCTTCAGAAGGAGTGCCTCAAGCTGGACGCTGGCGTCTTTAATTTCTTGGTTGCGCTGAGCGACTTCCGCCTCGGTCATCGTGGTAATTTTCGTCGACGAATTATTTAGCTTATCGGTTGCGCGTTTAAGTTGCTCTTGAAAAGTTGCCTCGTCGTTGAGCATTTGCGCACCTTCCGCACCCGCACCCGTCGCGCCCATTTGCGGCAACAAATACGAATTGTCAATTCTCATGCTCAAACCTCCTTAAATAATCTCAAGCACCGCGTGAATCGCGCCCGCTGCCTTCATTGCCTGCAAAATGGAAATGCAATCGCGGGGCGTGGCACCCACAGCGTTTAACGCGCCGATAACGTCACTGACGCTGGTCGTTGCGGGCATGACCACCGAGCTGGAAGTTTCCTCGCGCGCGTTTATGTCAACGTTCTTAACAATCATCGACGTGCCGTAAGAGTAAGGTCCCGGCTGGGAAGAACTTTCTAAGCGATCAATGCGAATCGACAAGCCGCCCTGAGTTATCGCGCATTCGTCGACGGTGACATTGCCGCCCATGACGATTGTGCCCGTGCGCTCGTTGACGACGACTTTTGCAACGGTGTCGGGGACAACCGGCAAATCTTCAATCGAAGCGACGAACTCGACGACATTGGTGCGGTAGTAGCCAGGAATGTTAATATCGACGCGACCAGGATTAGCGGCGTGCGCGACATTGCCGCCATAAGCCGCGTTAATTGAATTCGTGATTCGTGAAGCCGTAGTAAAATCTGCATTCGCCAAGCTCAAGGAAATTTGTCCATTTTGACCCAAATCATCTTCCAGCGTGCGTTCAACAATCGCTCCGTTGGGAATGTTGCCCGCCGTCGGGAAATTTCTTTGTGCACGCTGATTGCCTCTGCCCGCGACGAAACCGCCCGTCGAAACCGAACCTTGCGCCACCGCATAAACATCACCGTTGGCAGCTCTTAGCGGAGTTTGCAGAAGCGTGCCGCCCTGAATGCTATCCGCGTCGCCCATGGAGCTGACAGTAACGTCAATCGTGTCGCCTTCACGCACGAACGGCGGGAGCGTTGCCGTAACCATAACTGCCGCCACGTTGTCCGAATCCAAGTCCGCCGCGTTGACCGTTATCCCGAAATTTCTAAGCAATGACACTGTTGACTGAATCATTTGCCACGTGTCGTCCGAATCGCCCGTGCCCGGCAAGCCCACAACTAAGCCGTAGCCCATCAGCTGGTTGCTACGCACGCCCTGCACCTTGGCAATATCTTTTATCCGCGTGACTGACGCCTCCGCAAATACCGTCGAAGTCGTCAGCGCAAGACACGCCAACAGCGTCACGAGTGTAAAAATTTTTTTCATTTCCTCACCTCCGAAAGGCAATGCGTAATTCGTAAGGCGTAATGCGCAATTAAAAATCGAATTCATTACGCATTTCGCATTCCTAATTGCTTTTCAAACTGCGTGGCGAACTTCTTCCACGTCTTC
>JAFPVP010000207.1 GCA_017412925.1 Selenomonadaceae bacterium | reverse complement strand
TAAGGCACTACGCGGAGGTGCACCTTCTCATGGAGCCTCTTCCCGCAGGCAGCGGCCTTATCTATGAGACCGAGCATCATCGCGCCGAGCTGTTGCGCCACCGCTTGCGCATAACTTTTGGCGGAATGTTGTTCCAACCCGTGCGTCATTTCGTGGGCAAGAACGGCGGCAATTTGATTCTCGTCGCAATTCAGCCCGCGCACCAGCCCGCGATTGACGCTGATATAATTCATCGGGTAGCAGGCGGCGTTAAATTTTTCGCTGTCGTTGACGCTCCACACGAACGGCAAAGAATTAACTTTAAGTTCGTACTGCCCGCCTTTTACCAGCCGCGTCATCACCGAATCGACAATCTCAACGTCGCGTTTATTTTTATCGACGCCGTTTTTCTCCCTATCCTGCTTGCGAACTGCCATTTGCGCTTCGACGTTGTTGCCAAGCGCGAGCATTTGCTTTAACGTCGATTGATACGCCGCAAAAACTCCCAGAGCCTCCGCCGCGATTGCCCAAGCGTCCGCCGCCAACGCTTGCGCCGGATTTAAAATCGCCGCGACCGCCACGAGTATCACGATTAAAAATTTTTTCATCTCAATCACCGCCAAGATTATATCCCGAATCAACGGCAATGCGCAATTCGCCGCAAAAAAAAATAAACCCGCCGCGTTCCCGACGAGATTAAATTTATCAGCGGATAAACTGTTCGATAGCTTTGTTTAGGCGGTCAATTTCGGCGGTGTCGCCCGTCTTGACGGCGTCAACAATGCAATGCTCAATGTGATCTTTCAAAATGATTCGACCGACAGCTTTAATCGCGGCGTCGACGGCGGACAGCTGAATTAAAACTTCGCTGCAGTCGCGCCCGTCCTCAATCATTCGCTTCGTCGATTCAAGGTGCCCGATTAGCCGCGCCATGCGATTTAAAACTGCTTTGGTCTGCGTGTGTGTGTGCGTGTGGCGAATTATCGTGCCGTCCTCAAGTTTGTGTTCGTGTTCGTGCATGTCTGCCCTCCGAAAAGTTTTTGGGAAATTTTATTTTATCCGATTGACGGCGTCAAGGAAATTTGCTACATTTGCGGCGAGGTGATTAACATGGCAAAACCGAACATTGCGGGCAAGCTGAAAAATTTGGCTCGCGAACTGAAAGACGAAGATAAATCTCAAGGCGGCGTAAAGAAGCTCGGCGACGCAGTTAAACAATCCGAAGCCCGCAAGAAACAAAATATTTCCGACGGAAAATTATCTGGGCGCAAAGGCTAAAGATTATAAAGTTGCAAGCCGCGCTCATTTTCGTTCGCCGTACATGAAAGAATTGGTAAGGAGGAAGCGTAAAGCTTTGCTCTTTTTTTTCTAAACTTTTTGCAAGGAGCATCTTCATGAGAAAATTTTTTTGTTTGTTGTTGATTATCTTAACTGCGTGCGCTGTTGGTTGCGGGCAGCAAAAAACTTCAAGCGACGTGAATCAAATCCCTACGGAAGTGGCGACGCCCGAAGATTCCGCGACAACTTCCGCCGAACAGCCCGCGCCCGAAGCTCAGCCCGGCAAAGATTATGTGCTGGCTGATGACGATTTATCCAATCTGCAACTCGACGACCCAAGCAAGCCCGTTTACGATAAATATATTTTGTGGGAGCGGCAGGAAAAAAATTTACCGTTCGTCCTGCCGGAGCTTGAACCTTATAGAGACGAGCCGACCGTCTATCTGACTTTCGACGACGGTCCCGACGATAAAATCACGCCGCAAATTTTGGACATCCTCAAAGCCGAGAACGTCAAGGCAACTTTCTACGTCTGCGGCAATATGGTTGACGCCTATCCAAACGTCTTGAAGCGCATTTTCAACGAAGGGCACGCAATCGGCAACCACACCTACAATCACCGCTACGACCAACTTTACGCTAGCCCGTGGGCTTTCATGGAGCAAATTATCCAAACTGACAACGCGATTAAAAATGTTATCGGTGTGCGCCCGTTTATAATTCGCGCGCCGGGCGGCGTCGGCATGTTTAACGGCGATTATTGGGCGATGATTGACAGTTGCGGCTACGTTGAGCACGATTGGAACGCGCTGACCGAGGACGCCACGCCCTCCAAGCCCAACGCCTCAACGCAAATTAACAACGTCCTGAAATATTTGGGCGACAACCCGCCGCATTTCGTGATTATCCTTATGCACTCCAACAGCGACAAAGCCGAGACCGTCAAGGCTTTGCCCGAAATAATTCACTTCCTGCGCGATTGGGGATATAAATTCGGCGTCGTCACTCCCATGACCCCGCAACCATGGTAAATATCTGAAAGCAAAATAAAATCTCCCGCTTTTTCGACGGGAGCAAAATTTTTTTATTGATTGTTTTCACGCGGCATTGTCCTCTTTCAAAACGTAACGCATATACATCGGCAGCTTTTCAATCGTCTTGTCTAGTCGCGGATTCTTTCGCCAGAGGTTGTATTTATGCAGTTCTGATTCCGACCGTCCGCCCCTAAAAAATTGATAGACGCCCTTTGAAAAATCTTGCGTGAATAGATAGTACCGCTTGCCGTTCGAGATTAGGTAGAAGTGAAGTTTCTCGTTCAGCTTATTGACGGTGATTTTATTTTTCATGAGACATTCCCCCTATGAAATATTAATGAAAACCTTTCCGCTATTTTAATCGAAAAATTTTCTCTTGTCCATAAGGGCGAAGCACATTTTTAATCAAAAATTAATTTACTGGGTGCAAGAAGACAACTTGCAATCTAAAAAGCCCCTCCGAGTTGGAAGGGGTTTTTATCATGTCGTGTGAAGGCAATAGCCTTTGTTCCTTATGAAATTTAATTGTATCAAGCTCTCGTAGTGATTTAATTTCCGTCGTATGTTGCTGATATGCATTGGTAGAGCATTGCTCGTTAAATGCAATTCGTTATTTTTCCAGATACTGCGATAAATTTCTTCCATGCTTATCGGTTTATTCAAATTATCTGCCAGAACCAGAAAAATTTCGCTCTCGACTTGCGTCAATTCAATTAAGTCATCGTTGATTTTTATTTGCCGCCGCATAGGATAAATTACAATTTCCTTGCTGATATGTATTCCGAAATTTTCGCGCACTGAAACCGTTGCTGAAGATTCAATATCGTTTTCTTCATTTCCCAACGAAATATTTTCTACTTCATTGAGATTCAAGACAAAACAATTAACAATCGTGCGCCCGTTCAGCGTAAAAAAATTTCCCCACTCCAAAACCGAAATTTCTTCGGACAGTTGCGGCGATTGAAGACGATATTTCACGCAATATGAACTCTGATATTGATATTTTTCGTCGGAATTAAATTTATTTATATTTTTGTATTCACTGTGCAGATATTCGACGTATTTGCGCTGGTCGGCGACGTGCACATTAACCAGCATGGAATTATTTTCTTCTGTAATAAACTCGCTGATTTTCTCATAGCCCAATAAATTCATGAATTCCCGATTAACAAATCGATAAGGAAAATTTTCTGCGTAGTAAAAACTTTTATCCGCGACGGCATTTGAATTCATGAAGTCAATCAATTCTTCTTTATGCGATTGAATTTCGCCAGGCAGTTTCGGTTCGGGAGCATTTGCATTGAAAAACACCGACCGAATCTTTTTTTGCGTGTTGATTGGCGATGCAACGTGATAATGCGGACAAATTACCTCGTTGCCAAACTGATTGAAGTAAAAGAAAAAATGTAGCTCAAAAATTTTCTGCGTGCGAGTGTCGATTAACTTAATTTTTGCAATGACAAAGCAACTGTCCTGCGATTGCCCGCCGATTGTATAATTTTCATCGATAAGCTTATAGGAAACCAAGTATTCTAAACTGTTCTCAAGGAACGCAGCGAAATTTTTTAAGTCGTCTAAGAAAAGACCGCTGTTGTAGCTGATGAAAGTAAAATTTTGGGGATTCAAGTGCTTTAAAACGCCGCCAACATTTCTATCGACGTAATAAGCTTTAATCATCTCGCAAGCCGCATTCAACGAGTATTCCAGATAATATTTCTGCATGTCAATCAACAGCTCCAAAAAATTTTTTAGGGATTATAAAACAAATCCGCTCCGATTGACAACGATAAATAAAAATTTATCCTTGCCGCAAGGAAAATCTGTTAAAGTCTTAGCGACAAAAAAAGCCCGCCAAATTTTTTGACGAGCTTGCACCTTGAAAAATTAATCAGCCGGTACCTGTTTGACCATAATCATGTAATGTGCGGTCGTAGTCTTCTTCCCGACTAAAATGAGGTTCGTCTTTCTTGGAGGCATTATTGCCGTCGGTCAAAGATTTTACGGCACTGATTAAGAAAAAGACCGCACCGAGTCCGAAGCCGCCGGCGACGCTGTCTAGTTCCTTATCGGAGATAAGTTCGGCGTCCGCGATTTTGTTATCGGGAATTTTCTTTTTGTCCATGTGAATTGCTCCTTTAAAAATCAATCAGCCAGAACCTAATTGTCCGCCGTATTTTATATTATCAGTTGGATTCGACAGAACAGGCGGGGCGTTGAAGATTTTAACGGAACCTACACCTGTTTGCCCTCCCCCGCCAGCGATGCTGTCGAGTTCCGAGTCCTTGAGAATTTCCTCCGCCGCGATTTTATCTTCGGGAATTTTCTTTTTGTCCATGTGAATTGCTCCTTTAAAAATCAATCAGCCGGGACCCAGTTGTCCGAAGATGAACACTCCATCAGTTGGCTCCAACGGAACAGTCTGGGATTTGAAAATATTAACCATACCTACACCCGTGCCCCCAGCATGACCGCCGCCAGCGACGCTGTCGAGTTCCGAGTCCTTGAGAATTTCCTCCGCTGCGGGTTTGTCGTCGCGAATTTTCTTGTCGTCCATGTGGAATTCTCCTTTCAGAATCATTTGCTTTTGCACATTATACGCCATAACGAGCGAAATGTTACACGCTTCAACTAAAAATTTTTTTATCGTTAGAAGGCAGGCAAGTTTAATGATACAGAGATTGAAAGCCAAGAAAGATTTTCTGATTAAACTTTTTAAAACAAAGAGTTTGCGGCGCAATGTATTATTTTTGTCGCTCTCCGGAGTTCTGTTGACGTTTTTGGTCATGATAATAACTGCGCCAACGTTTTTATATTTTATCCAAGAAATTATAACCGAGCGCGGCAATCAATGGAGCCAACACGTTGCCGATTTGACAGAAAGGCTTTATCACGGGCAAACGAGAATGCATCTTCGCGAAAAAGTTGCGATTCATTCCGACCTTATCAATAAAAATTTGGTAAATATAGCCGAGGACGCGAGAAACATATCAGCCGGCATGGAAGAGATTTTGAAGAATAAAGCCCAGTATCTTCCGCGCTATCTTCCCGACCCCAGACAAGAGCAAGTGCCTTTGGGCAAAGCTTATGTGCTTTTCAACAAGAGGACATTGGGAAAATTGCCGCCCGACGTTATGGAAGAGCTTTATCAAGTTTCCAACGTGGAAGATTTTATGGTTGCAGTGACTGCGGAAGGATATTTCGATAAATTTTCCGATGTCACGGTGGTTTCAGCGAAAGATTACGTCATAAGCATGGATTACGAGCCGAACAAGACCTTTATTCATATGACGGAAGAATATATGGACAATCTCGATTATCAGATGAACTCAAGCTGGTATAAAGCGGTAAGAGAGACGGGAAAAGTTTACTTTACGACGCCGCACTATAACGAGGGAAATTATTTCCTGCACTGCGGCGCACCTTATTACGATACGGACGGAAATTTTGCAGGCGGCATTGGAATTGGCTCGGAAGTCAACTATCTTTACAATGCCGTTGTAGATTTTGAATCAGACGAACCGACCATAGGAATTATAGTTAATCAAGACGGAAAAATTATCATGTCGTCGGAAAAGGAAGGGCTTTTCAGCACTGGCGATAAGGATATGCGCCTTAATGAAGATGAAAATTTGTCTGCGGTCTTTAAAAGAATGACGGAAATGGATCACGATATTGTAAGTCTGACTTTTTCCGGCACGAAATATTACATAGCTTTTGCGCCGATTAAAGTTGCAAATTGGAGTTTCGGCACGATAATTGAAAACAAAACCGCCAACGCCGCCTCTGACCTCGCCAAAGAAAGAATCCTCGAACAGATGGACGATTTTAAAAGTAACATTGAGCAAACTTTTTTAGGTTTAATGGTGTTCTCCTTGATTGCGATTGTCGTCATGCTGATAATGGTTTTGCGCTTGGGCATTCGCGAATCAGATAAATTCTTAAAGCCGATTCAAAATTTGATAGGCGGCGTGCAGGAAATTTCAAAGGGCAACTTCGACCGTCGCTTGGAAGTCACGACCGAAGATGAGATTGGAACTTTGGCAAATGCCGTGAACACAATGGCGGGCGAGCTGAAAACTTACATGACGGATTTGACAAAAGTCACCGCCGAGAAGGAGCGCATTTCAACCGAGCTGAACGTTGCGACGAATATTCAGCTTAGCGCGTTGCCGCATGATTTTTTGACGGAGCGTTCAGAATTTGAAATTTATGCGACTATGAAGGTAGCCAAAGCAGTTGGCGGCGACTTTTACGACTTCTACCTCGTGGACGAAAAACATTTGATGATGACAATCGCGGACGTTTCCGGCAAGGGAGTACCTGCCGCGCTGTTCATGATGAAAGGCAAAACTATCTTAAAAAATTTGACAACGATGATGAAAAATCCCGACGACCTCGCCTCCGTCATGACTTTGGCGAATCAGCAACTTTGTCAAGACAACGACGAGATGATGTTTATAACGGTTTTCCTAGCGATGTTGGATTTGGAGACGGGCAGATTAATTTATGTCAACGGCGGGCACAATCCGCCAATGCTTTATCGCGACGCCGAGAAAAAATTTCATTACATGGACGTAGAGCAAAATTGCGTTCTTGGCTTGATGGACGAAATGGACTTTGTTCAGCAGGAAACGCAAATGAATCCCGACGACATTATTTACTTGTACACCGACGGCGTGACGGAAGCGATGAACTCGACCAAAGAGCAATACAGCGAGGCGCGTTTGGAAAATTGCTTGAACTCTATCAACCATCAATGCAATCTCCCGACTTTGCTTGAGGGCGTGAGCAAATCTTTAGCTGAACACGTTCAAGACGCGGAGCAATCCGACGATATTACGATGTTGGCGGTGCGCTTTATGGGATAAATAAATCTTTATTATGCGCTAATGTCGGATACAGTGGGCGGCATATGCCAATCCTATGACGCGGAAACTCGAACCGGAATTATTCGCACATTCGCGGGCGATGATGTTCAATTTAAGCTTTCCGACAACGTTTATGCGCGGGTTTTTTTATTTGGACGAGCCGTATCGCGACTGCACGGGACAAATTGCTAAACTCATGCAAAACGGGCAACTGGTTTTTGTTTACGGCATTTACTATCCCGACGAGAGCGGCACGAAATTTGATGCGGCTACTATTCAATCATCGACCTGCTAACTTTCGACCCGAAGAACATTTCAAAGACTACGACAACAGTCCGTTCGTGCAAGAAAAATTCTATGACGATTGGAGCCACGACACGACTTGGGGCTGGCAACAAAATCGCGGCGTCGTCGGGCATAATCTTAAAATCGCTTGGAACTTGATGAGAATCAACAGCGCGATAGCCAAAGATAAATACGTCAAGTTCGCGGAGAAAATCGCGGCGATTATGCCGAAAGTGGGCATGGATACGCGGCGCGGCGGCTGGTATGACGTTATGGAGCGCAAGTTAAGAGAAGGCGAAAGTTGCTATCGATTTGCGTGGCACGACAGAAAAGCTTGGTGGCAACAGGAGCAGGGCATTTTGGCTTATCAAATTTTGTACGGTTGCTTGAAGAAGCCCGAATACCTCGACTTAGCGCGCTCTTCTGCCGCCTTCTACAATACTTACTTCCTCGACCACGACGACGGCGCAGTTTATTTCAACGTGCTCAACAACGGGATTCCGTTCCTGACTGGCAACGAACGGCTCAAGGGTTCGCACTCAATGGCGTGCTATCACTCGGTTGAATTGGCGTTCCTGTCGGCGGTGTATATCAATCTCCTGCACACGAAACAGCCGCTCGATTTGTATTTCAAGCCCATGCCGAACGCTTTTGAAGGCTCGAATACGCTGTACGTGCAGCCGGATATTTTGCCGAAGGGCAGTTGCAAGATTGAATCGGTGGAGATTGACGGCAAGCCGTGGACATATTTCGACGCGGAAAAATTTGCAGTCAAGTTGCCAAAACTCGAACACCGCCCGAAAGTCAAAGTCAGAATCGTCCCGATTTAAAAGGAGAAATTTTAATGGCAAATTATCTTATGGAAGTCGGCGAAGTCAGCAAAATTAAACTGCACGGGCATATCGACGCCTCGATTGCGCCCGCGCTCATGGAAGAATTGAAACCGCTTATCGCCGAAAAAGATAAAGTAAAAAAATTGGTATTCTACGCCGACGAACTGGAATATATAGCGAGCGCGGGAATTCGTGCGGTTGTCTTCGCGAAACAAAAACTCGGCGGGAAGGTGCAAGTTTATTTAATAGGCACGTAGGAAACAATTCTCGACGTGTTCAAAATGACGGGCATAGATAAATTCCTTACGATTCAAGAAACCTTCACGGAGTAAATTTCATGCTTCAAAGTAAAGAATTTCCAGCGCGTCGCGAAATTTTGCCGCAAGTGTTGACGGAGATAACCGCCGAGGTCAAAAAATATTTCACGGACGACAAGTGGATAAATCGGCTTAAAGTCGCGGCAGAAGAAATTTTGGTAAACATCGTCGATTATTCCGGCTCGGAAAAAGTTTGGGTCTCCTGCGAATTTTTGGCGGAAGAAAAAAGTTTGCGCTTTGAATTCGTCGACGAAGGGGAGCTTTATAATCCGCTTGAGGAAGTGCCGCAAGTGGACATTGACGCGGAAATGGACGAACGGCAAATCGGCGGCTTGGGAATTTTTCTTTACGAAACGATAATGGACAAGTTGGAATATCAATGCGACGACGGCAAGAATCATTTGCTGGCGTACAAAAATCTTGTCTAAGGTGGTGATTCGATTTGAGAAATAAAGTAGGCGTTTTGATTGAAAGCGACTTCTACGAGCCGGAAATTGAATACTACTCGAAGTGCTTCAAAGATGTCGGGCTGGAAGTGCATTTTTTGACGCGGCTTTGGGGTCAAGAGGAATTGACGTTCAAGGGGCACGAGGAGCGCAAAGAATTCAAGTGCAAGGAAAGTTTTGAGCACGTGGACTTGAAAGAATACGCGGCGATAATAATTCCGGCGGGCATGGTGGCGGACAGATTGCGCTACACCGAAGACATAAAAAAATTGCCGCCGGCTTGCGAGTTCCTGAAAAAATGTTTCGCGGATAAAGAGCTGATTAAAGGGATAATTTGTCACGGCGCGTGGCTCATGGCTCCGATTTCGGAATTGGTTCGCGGGCGGAAAATGGTCGTGCATAATAATTTGCTCGGCGACGCAAAGAACATGGGCATTAATTACGTTGACTCGGATGTTGTCGTCGACGGCGATTTGGTCAGCGCGCGCACGGGCGGCGAACACGTTCAATTTGCGCAAAGGATTATCGCGCTGATAAATTGCGGGACGATGTTGACTGCGCTGAACAAAAAAATCGACATGCTCGAAGCGCGAATCAATCAGCTCGAAGAAAAGAAAAGTGTTGTCGAAAGGCACACAGATAAAAAAAATATTGGAGGTCATAGTATGGCAAAGGTTTTAATAATCGCCACCAATTACGGCTCTTGGGCGGAAGAACTTCAGGCTCCGTAGGACGCTTGCAAAAAAGCGGGCTTTGAAGTGACGCTGGCGACGCCTCAGGGCAAAAAGCCTCTTCCGTTCAAAATTAGTATCGACCCCGATTTCGTCGACCCCGTTCAAAACGTCAAGACGAATCCGCCGGAAGTTTGCGCACGCTGCAAAGAACTCGTCGACGGCGAGGAATGGGCGCACCCGAAAAAATTCACGGAAGTCGACATGAAAGACTTTGACGCGATAGTTTTGACGGGCGGTTCTGGCGCGAATCTCGACATGGCGAACTGCTGGGAACTGCTGGGAACTGCACAAACTCATCATGGACGCTTACAAATCCGACAAAATCGTTGCGGCACTTTGCTACGCGGTATCGACGTTGGTCTTCTGCCGCGACCCCGAAAACGATTACAAGTCGATAATTTACGGGAAGAGAATCACGGCGCACCCGCGCGCCTGGGATTTCTACGGTCCTGGCATGGCGATGGTTTACGACGTTTACGGCGCGACCGAGGACAACAAAGGCACCGACGTTATCACGCCTGGTTTCCCGTGGCCGGTTGAAGATTTGGTTCGCGACGCTGTCGGTCCCAACGGCGCGTGCATTGCGCGAATTAATGCAAATCGCGAAAGCCCGCAAGTTTACTACGATCACCCGTTCATCACGGGCACGAGCGTTGAATCTTCGATAGCTTACGGCGATTTGGTCGTCAAAGTTCTCAAGGAACGCGGCTTATAAAAAATTTTTTTGAAGAAAAAGTTCCGGGCGAGTCGGGACAAGTCTTGCCTCGCTCGGAATTTTTTTACGAAAGGGAAAATTTATGGACGTAAATCAGACGATTGTAAAAGTGCTGGAGGAAGTGGGCGTCGATTATGTCTTCGGCGGCTCTGGACAAGTCAACGCCTCAATGCTCCTCGCGCTCAATCAATCCGAAAAAATCAAGACGATTATAATCCAAAACGAGCAAGCGGCGTCGTTCATGGCGGCGGGCTACGCGATGTTCAGCAAAAAATTGGGCGTGTGTTTCGCGACGGGCGAACCTGGTGCGTTCAATTTATTTTCGGGCTTGGCGGTCGCGTACTCCGACTCGATTCCGATGTTGGCGATAACGGGCTACACGTCGCGAGCCATGCGTGGCAAAGGCGCGCTTAACGAATCAACGGGATTGTCGCGCACGCCCGATTCTCAAGCGATGTTCGCCGCCACGACAAAAAAATCCGTGATTCTGGAGGACGCAAAATTTGCGGTGCCCACGCTCGAAGAATTGATTTACACGGCGTTTGAAGGGCGACCTGGTCCCGTGCATTTGCATATCCCGAAGGACGTGACGATTGCCGAAGTGCCCGCTTATCGCTCCGTCAATGTTCAAGTGCCGAAAATTTTTGCTGACGACGATTCAACCGAAAAATTTTGCAAAGGCTTCGTGGAAAATTTCTCCAGCGACAAAAAACCGTTGCTCATGGTCGGCTACGGCTGCATTCGTTCCGAGGCAAAAGAAATTTTGGAAAAGTTGATAAACACTTGGCAAATCCCGTTCGTGAGCACGATGGACGCCAAAGGTTACATTTCTGAAGATAATCCGCTGTCGCTGGGCATAGTCGGCACTTCAGGCGACGTCGGAGCCAACGATTATTTCCACAGCTCGCAGACGGTTTTGGCAGTCGGAAATTCTTTCGCGGAGAATGCGACCTTCGGCTTCAACTCAAAACTTTTCGACGGCAAAAAACTTTTCCACATCAACATAGACCGCCACGAAATCGACAAAGTTTACGCAAGCGATTTTCGTTTGGTCAGCGACGCTAAACCCGCGCTTGAAAGTTTGGTTGCCTATCTGGAAAAAAATAATGTTGCGCCGCTTGAAAAAAATTTAGCCGTCCGCAACAAACATCACGACGAAATTTTGCCCGAATTCAGCAACGGGAAGATGCACCCAGGATTTTTGGTTCAGCAAATTTCAAAGCAGTTGCCCGAAAACGCAATCATCATGGGCGACGCCGGCGGGCACATGCTTTGGCTTAGCGCGTATCTCAATCTCAACAAAAATCAATGGTATCAAAATCCTGGCAGCTTCGAACCGATGGCGAGTCACGTGAACGGCTCAATCGGCGTGGCGTGCGCCAATCCCAACCGCAAAGTTGTCTGCGCTTGCGGCGACGGCGATTATCTCATGGCGGGCTTTGAACTTTTAACCTGCGTCAAAAATAAAATTCCCGTCGTCTACGTGATTTTCAACAACAGCGAGTTTAACGTCATAAAAAAATTTTTGCTGGCGAATTTCGGCGAATATGCTTTCATGGACATAAAAAATCCCGATTACGTCAAATACGCCGAGGCTTGCGGGGCTAAAGCTTGGCAGGTTAAAAACGCCGCAGAATTTAACGCCGCCTTCGCCGAGGCTCTCAAGCTCAACGAGCCGTGCATTATCGACGCGATTGTTGACGGCGATATTTATCCGCCGATGAGCATTTCCAAGACCTGAGGTGATTTCATGACTGTGACTGTTGAACGCAACGACAAAATAAAAATTATTGCTTTGGACGGACAAATCGACGTTGCAACGTCAGACCAGACCCGCGACGATATTATCAAGCTGCTCGAAAAGAAGCCGACGATTATAAAAATGCCGAAAGTCACTTACGTTTCAAGTTCGGGCTTGCGTGCGCTTTTGATGATCGCCAAGACCGCAAAGTCGCGCGGAATAAAAGTTACTTACGCGGAAGCAGTGCCCGAAGTCGTCGACGTTTTGCAAATGACGGGCTTTATTAAAATGTTGCATTGCGTCCCGACCATGGCGGACGCTCTGAAAGAATTGGGAGAATAAAACATGCGAATTGACTTACACCCGACAGACACTTACGGCGAGTACAAAATCCGTCCCGGTCTCTTTTTGGCGAACGGCACGCACATTGTCCCCGGCGGCATCAATTTTACGATTTATTCTTCCGGCGCGAAAAGTTGCGAGCTTGTCCTTTATCATTCGCACGAGCGTGAACCGTTTGCAGTCATTCCCTTCCCCGAAAATTATAAAATTGGGAACGTCTTCTCGATGATTGTGTTCGACCTCGACCACGAAAATTTGGAATACGGCTTCCGCGTCGACGGCGAATATAATTTCCCGCTCGGCAACGTCTTCAACAAGAATAAAACTTTGCTTGACCCGTACGCAAAAATAATTTCGGGGCGCGACGTTTGGGGCGAGCAGCCCGATTGGAGCAAAGATTTTCAATATCGCTCAAAAGTTTCGCTTGACGATTTCGACTGGGAAGGCGACATGCCGCTTAGAACTTCGCAAAAAGAATTGATAATTTACGAGGCGCACGTTCGCGGCTTCACCAAAGACGAATCGAGCGGCGTGAAGTTCAAGGGCACTTATGCCGGCTTGCGCGAAAAAATTCCGTACCTCAAGGAACTGGGAATCACCGCGCTTGAACTTTTGCCCGTCTTTGAATTCGACGAATTCGAGGGCGCACGCGAGATTGACGGCAACAAACTTTTGAACTATTGGAGCTACAGCACAGTTGGATTTTTCGCGCCGAAAGCTGGTTACGCCGCCAGCGGAAAATATTCCATGCAGGTCGACGAGTTCAAAGATTTGGTCAAGGAGCTTCGTCAAAACGGCATAAAAATTATTCTCGACGTGGTTTTCAATCACACCGCCGAGGGCAACGAGCACGATCCTTACATTTCGTTCAAGGGCATTGACAACAAAACTTACTACATTTTGACGCCCGACGGCTACTACTACAATTTCAGCGGCTGCGGAAATACTCTCAACTGCAACAATCCGGTCGTGCGCAATTTGATTCTGACTTGCTTGCGCTATTGGGTCGCAACTTATCACGTCGACGGCTTCCGCTTTGACCTCGCGGCTATTCTCGGACGCAATCAAGACGGTTCGCCCATGAACAATCCGCCGCTCTTGGAGTCGCTTGCTTATGACCCCGTTTTAAGCTCGTCGATTTTAATTGCTGAGGCGTGGAACGCGGGCGGAATTTATCAAGTCGGCTCCTTCCCGAATTACGGTCGCTGGGCTGAATGGAACGGCAAATATCGTGACGACCTGCGCCGCTTTTTGAAAGGCGAGGCGGGCTTGGCTCATTGCGTCGCCTACAGGATAGCCGGCTCCGAAGATATTTACGACAGGGCTTGGCGCGGCGATTGCGCGTCCGTCAACTTCATCACCTGCCACGACGGCTTCACGCTTTACGATTTGTTTGCC
>JAFPVP010000206.1 GCA_017412925.1 Selenomonadaceae bacterium | reverse complement strand
GGCTTTAATCGACTGCCACTGCGGAATCGGCGCGGAAAATTTTTTAGCGGCGTCACGGAAAATTTCGCGCAAGTCGTCGGTGGAGCGGTGGTGATAAAATTTGGGCTTCGTTTCAATCTGCTCAATGTAAAACGCCAGCTCGTACAGGTCGTGAACGTTCGCTGACCACGGAAAATTTTTTGCATCGGGCACCGTTCGGAATGCCGCAAAATTTTTCCTCAACTCCTCCAGCACCGAATCGGACAGGAAAAAATTATTCAGCATCGACAAAATTTTTTGCGCGGATTTGGCGGGCTTGATCTCAAAGCCCTGCTCCTTGTAGGTCGCCTCGATTGTCGCTTGGCTTAACCGCAACTTGTCGCGTATCTGGCGAATCTGCGTTTGATTGACTTGCAAGGTGCCCTGCGTGTTGCCGCGCTGAATGTCTATGTAAAGCCGCAATTCTTCCACGCGCTGTTGTTTAAGTGATTCTGCCTCGTGCTGACGGAATCGCGGGTTGTCAATCATCACCGAAATATATTCGTCCATCTGCAATTCCGCCCGAATCTCCGCCAGGCGCGTCGGGTCGACGGTCGTGTTTTGCTCGGCAGTCAACCGCTTCTTCCACGCTTCGTAAGCGGTGCGAATTTTTTTCACGTTGTCGGGAGGGTCAAATTCCAAGCCGAGCATTTCAAAAATATTTCGTTTCGCCAAGTTCAATCCTCCCAAAAAAATTTTATTTGTCGTCGTAATGTCCTCTGCAAGATTTAACAGAGATAATATTCTTTTCGACGTTGTAAATCAAACGATGCTCTTCAGTAATTCGCCGCGAATAGGCGTCTTCATGCTTAAGATGTTCCGGCTTGCCGATACCTTTAGCCGCGCCGTTGCGGTCTATGTCGTCCAAAAGCTTGTTAATCTTATCAAAAATTTTTCTGTCGTTATGCGCCCAATAGCTAAACTCTGCAAGGGCGTCATCCAAAAATAAAACGTTCGGCATTAAAAATTCCTCAATTCTTCAAGCGTGAACAACGTACCGCCGCCCGCAGCGAGTTGTTCATTGGCGCGGTCAATTTTTGCAAGATACTTGGCGTTGTTTATGCATTGCTCGAACTTTTCAATACCGCGCATTTTAACTTCTTCCAAAAAATATTTCCATTCACGCGGCGAGAAGGTCGTTTTCTCGTCGGGAATGTCAATCGGATTAACTTTGTAATTTCCCATAATAAAAACTCCTTTCAATCAAGGTTGCCAACTTTGTTTCTTGAAATATTATCAGAAAATCTTCAGATAAACAAGCCACTTGCCGCAAGTTTTGATTTCAGATAAAATCTGCGCGGGAGGTCGGGCAATGAAGATTAAATGGAACATGCGCTTCAAAATGTTTTTGGCGGCACTGGTGATTAACGTCCTCGGAATAATTTTCGCCATGCTCCTGTTTTACCACTACGCCGCCGAAAATTTTTATTCGGAATACGCCGCCTCGCTTTACGAACGGGTTTATATCGGCGCGAAAAATGCCGACGCCGGCTTCCAAAAAATTTATCGGTCGACGCTCGACATTTCCTTTGACGCGGAGATAATCGCCCTGACAAATCGCGGCGACTTTTCCAATCTGGCGACGCGGCTCAGAAATTATCGCGAGAAAAATTTTTTGGCGGACGATATTTACATTTTCCTGCCCGATAAAAAAATTCTGGTTCGCTCCGAAGAATACAATTCCGTTCAGACGCTCGACGCGAAAACTTCCGCCGCGTGGAAAAAAATCATCGACGCGCAGAGCGGCATGCGTCCGATTTTTGCCGAAAATATTTTGACGCCCGCCGCGAAAAAAATTTTCCTGTACACGGCAAAAATTCAGGGCGCGGAGGCTTACGTGACGACGCAAATCAGCGAGCGCGGCTTTTACTACAGCTTCATCGACGATTTGGGCGCGAGTGACGATTCTGTCGCGCTGATGTTCGACGCCGCCGGAAATATCGTTTCGCAGAGCCGAGCTTGCTCTAACTTGAACGAGAAAGATTTTATCGCCGCCAAAGTTGAAATGCCGCTGTCGCATTGCACGATTCAACTTTTGGTCAGCAAGAAAAAAATCGACGGCAAAATTATTTTCATGCAAATCTTGAGCGTGCTGGGCGTCATTTGTATTTTGCTCCTGTCGACGTTTTTTATCTACGTTCTTTCCGCCAAACTCAACGAGCCCGTCGAAAATCTCGCGCAAGTTATGCAGGACGTCGGGCACGGAAATTTTTCACTGCGCGCCAAAGTCGAGGGCAACGACGAAATCGGCTACCTTGCCGAACGCTTCAATCACATGCTGGACAATTTGGAGAACGAAAAAATTTTGAAGCGACAAGCCGAGCTCAACGCCCTGCAATATCAAATCCGCCCGCATTTTATCTACAACACGCTGAATTCAATCCGATTCGCCGCGATGATTCAGGGCGCAAAAAATATCGGTGAGCTGTTGGCGAATTTTATCGAACTGTTGCAGGTCAGCACGAACCGCGAAGGAGAATTCGGGACGCTGGCGGAAGAAATTGCCACGCTAAAAAAATACGTCGCGCTCCAAGAGTTTCGTTTGATGAATTCGTTCGCGGTGGATTTCAATTTGGCGGAGGAAACTTTATCGTGCCGGGTGCCGCGCTTGATTCTTCAGCCGTTCGTGGAGAACAGTATCTTGCACGCGCCCAGCCCCGAAAAAACTTTTTGCCGAATCACGAT
>JAFPVP010000205.1 GCA_017412925.1 Selenomonadaceae bacterium | reverse complement strand
GTCGCCGATGTCGTGGTAGAAAATTTTGGCGTCGCCGTCGTGAGCGCGCTTGACCAGAATTGTAACGGCGATAGGAGCCCGCGAGCCGCTCCCGAAAACATTTCCCTTTTCGCGCTGACGTTGTTCGCCTTGAGTGCGAGCATTGCCGCGCAGATTGAAAACATAAATCTCGGCGAATTCTTCAGCAAAACATTTGCGCAAGCCGTCCATAGCCGCGCCGTCGAGCCAGCCGGCATTGGTGACGAAGCCGATAACTCCCTCGTCGATACGGTCGCTAGCCCAGCGGAAAGCCTTGATGTAGCTGTCGTAGAGGGAATTTTTATTGGTGGCGTTGGTTTTTTTGGCGTAGGTCGCGGCGATTCGGTCTTCAAGGTTCGAGTAAGATTGATTTTGATTGTTGTCGTTGGCGGATTTTTGACCGACGGAATAGGGCGGGTTGCCGATGATAATTTCAATGGGGGCGGATTTTTGTTCGTTGACGCGCTCGGAATTTTCTTTCATGACGCCGAGCAAATTCAGCGGGATTTCTCCGCGCTCATAAAGCTCAAAAGTATCAGTGAAACAAATTCCCTCGAAGGGCTGATAATTTTTGGCGGGGAAGGCGGCGTGGAAAGCGTTTTCGATATTGATAGCGGCGATGTAATAGGCGAGCAGAACGATTTCATTGGCGTGCAGTTCGCGCAGATATTTACGGAGCAAATCTTTAGGCTCAATCAAGCCGGATTGAATCAAGCGGACGATAAAAGTGCCGGTGCCGGTGAAAGGGTCGATAATGTGGACGTTTTTATCGGAGATACGCTTGCCGAAATTCTTTTTTAGGACGGAATCGACGGAGCGTAGAATAAAATCGACGACTTCGACGGGGGTATAGACGATACCGAGCTTGTCGACGGTCTTTTTGAGCGCGAATTTAAAGAAACTGTCGTAAAGCCTGATGATTATACGCTGGCGGTCGTCGGCGTCGCCCATGTTGCGGCAACTTTCGCGGACTTGATTATAGAGACGGGCAAAAAAAGCGCGGTCTTTAGTCAAGCCGTCGCCTTCCAAGCGGTCTAAAATTTTCTGCATGGCTTGGCTGACGGGATTTTTCTCCACGAACGAATAATTTTCAAAGAGAGCCTCAAAAATCGGGCGCGTGACGAGGTGTTGAGCCAGCATATCGACGGCTTCGGCGGGCGTGACGTTCGGATTAAGCGTTTTATGCAGGTCGTAAAGGAAATTATAAAAATCACGGCGGGGCTCGCCCTCGACGGCGATTAATTCAGTGATGCGGCGGGTGTGGCGTTCGACAATTTCAGCGACTTTGTACGCCCATTGCACCCAATAAAGGCGATTTCCGACGTGTTCGACCATGCGGGCGTAAATTTTGTATTTAAAGTCTTGCCAACGCAATAAATCCTCCAAAACGAGCTGATTATCGGAATTGCTGACGATAATTTTGTTCGTGGAGGATTTTTTCTTATCTTTTGCGCCTTCCAAAGAAATTTTTAGGCGTTCAATCTCGATATTCATGTTATCATCGTGCGCGCGCAGTGCATTTATAATTTTCCAAACGTCTTTGAAGTCTTCGGAGTTATCTAGGGCGATTTCGGGCGATTTATTCATTGGAACGACGACTGGAATGATAATATAGCCGAATTTTTTATGTGGAGCGGTTCGCATGACGCGCCCGACGGCTTGAACGATTTCGACTTGGGATTTTTTCGACGCCATGAAGATAATCGCGTCTAAAGCGGGCACATCGACGCCTTCAGCCAGACAACGGACGTTATTTAGAATTCTGCAGACGTTTTTATCGAGCGGAGTGTTTTTTAGGGCTTGAAGTTTCTCTGCGCGGGTCGCGGAGGACATAAACTCGGTTTTTCCGCGTCTTTTCCTTGATCCGAAGACAAAATCCGCCTCAATCTTGACAAAAGCGTCGCGTTCGGCGTTCGACATGTCCGCGAAGTAATTTTCTTGCACGTTAGCGAAATCTTCGGCGAGTTTTTCGGCGTCGTCGATAGTTTTGCAGAAAACAACGGCTGTGTGGATAAATTTATTGGGATCGTCTTCAATCAGCCGCGCAGATTCGGCGTCAGTCTTTTTTGACAGCGCGTTAATACAGCCGATAATTTTCAGCGTGCTGTCTACGGTTAAAGCGTCGCTCTTGTCGTCGATAGATTTTTTAAGTCGGGCGTTAAGGAAAGTTTCGTTGACGGTGAAGACAAAAACTTTGTACTCGGACAGATAACCACGAGCGGCGGCTTCAGCGAAACTGATACGGAAAAATTCTTCGCCGAAAATTTCTTTGTTGTCCATGCTCCAATCGGTTGCCTTGTGGTCGTCAGTGATGCTTTCTTTTAAGTCAGTTTTGTAAAGTTTTGGCGTTGCAGTCATGTAAATTCTTTTTTTGCCGCGAACATTTGCATCGCTGTGAATTTTAGTGAAAAAAGTTTCCTTTTGAAGCGCGGTAGCCGTTCGGTGCGCCTCGTCGCAGATAATTAAGTCGAAATCGATTCCGAGCTTGCCAACAACGTCGATTGATTGATAAGTTGAGAAAATCACGAACGCCCGAAGATTTTTAATCGCGTCGGAAATTTTATCGGCGTCGGTCATGGCTGGCAGCGGCAGATTAACATCAACAATATCGTCGTCGAAAGATTTAGTAGCGGTGGCGTCGGAGCAGATGCAAAGAGCGTTAATCGGCTTCTCGGCAAAAGTCGCCCATTCTTCGAGCGTTTGGCTTAAAAGCGAGATTGACGGCACGAGAAATAAAATTTTACCGTCGGGAAAAAGTTTTTCAGCGATTTTAAGGGCGGTAAAAGTTTTTCCGGTGCCGCACGCCATGATTAATTGCCCGCGATCGTTCGTAAGGAAATGTTCCTGCGCGGCTTCGATAGCGTTTTGCTGATAATCGCGGAGCTTGCGGATAATAATTGCGTCGTCTTTAACGAAACCGTTATCGAGCAAAGCCCAGTTGACTTGGGCGCGGCGCAACATTGGCAAATTTAGAATTTCGACGGCGGGCGATTGATTTTTCAACATTTCGCGGGCGTTTTCGGTGAAATTATCGGAGGTTGAAATCCAAAACCTGCGCGAAAATTTTTTCTCGCCGTCAAAAGTTCTGCCGCTGTTGGAAATGAACGAATCGACAGCGGATTTATTTATGGCGGTGCTTTGCTGATAAAATTTACATTGCGCCGCCCAAAAATCACCGGTGCGCGTTTTAACGACCAAATCAATCCCCAAATCTTTGCCGCCGAGTTCTTGCCGGAATGGAAAATCTTTCCAGAGCCACACGTCAGCGACGAGCCCACGCCAAACGGGATAAGTCAGCAAAAAATTTTTCATGAGCCGTTCAAAGCGTTCGCCCTTCTCAACTTCAGTCATTGCGAAAATTTCATAAGTATCAAGCAGTTCGTCAATCGTCATGAGTTGCGCCTCCTTCCGCGACATTTTAGCACAAAGGCGCGGCGGCGTCATTGCAAAAATCGGCGGTTATGTTAAAATGGCGCGGTAATTGATAAGGAGTGATTTTTATGGTATCAGCCAAAATGTACGAGCTTGGCACGAAAAAATCCACGATACGCACGATCTTTGAATTCGGACGGAAGCGGGCGGCTGAGGTCGGCGAGGAAAATATTTTTGACTTCAGCTTGGGCAACCCGAATGTCCCGACGCCGAAATTTGTCACCGAGACCGCCGTCGACATCTTGCGCACTTACGAGCCCGCGCAGGTTCACGGCTACACGGTCGCGCCCGGCAACCCCAACGTCCGCGCGGCGATTGCCGAAAGCCTCAACAAACGATTCAGCACGCACTTTGCAGGGAAAAATATTTTCATCACGAGCGGAGCGGCGGCGGCGATTACGATTTGTTTCAAAGCTCTTGCCGAGGAGGGCGACGAGTTCATAACTTTTGCGCCGTATTTCCCCGAATACAAAGTTTTTGTCGAGTCGGTCGGCGCGACGCTTAAAGTTGTCAAGCCGCGCCCCGAAGATTGGCAGATTGATTTTGACGACTTCCAAAAACTTTTGAACGACAAGACCAAAGCGGTTATCATAAATTCTCCGAACAATCCGAGCGGCGCGGTTTATTCGCGCGAGACGCTTACCAAACTTGCCGAAATTCTCAAGCACCAGTTTAATCGCTACGGGCGGCGAATTTTCCTGATAAGCGACGAGCCCTATCGCGAGCTGGCTTACGGCGTCGAAGTGCCGTGGCTGACGAAATTTTATTACAACACGCTGATTTGTTACTCCTACAGCAAAAGTTTTTCGTTGCCTGGCGAGCGTATCGGTTATATCGTCGTGCCCAATGCCGTCGACGACTTCGATAAAATTTTCGGAGCGGTGGCGGGCGCGGCGAGAGTTTTAACGCACGTCAACGCGCCGAGTTTGTGGCAGATGGTCGTTGCGCGGTGCGCGGGCAAATCCGTCGACATCACGCCCTACGAACGCAACGGCAAACTTTTATACGACGGATTAATCGCGGCAGGTTTCGAGTGCGTCAAGCCGCAGGGCGCGTTTTATCTTTTCCCTAAGGCTTTGGAGGAGGACGATTATGCTTTTTGCGAACGCGCCAAGAAATACGATTTGCTTTTGGTGCCCGGCGCGGATTTCGGAGCCCCCGGATATTTCCGCGCGGCCTACTGCATAAAGCAGGAGACGATTGAGCGTTCCTTGCCGCTGTTCAAAAAATTGGCGGAGGAATATTCTCGTGCTTAAAAAATTTTTATTGCTTCTGCTGATAGTTTTGACGTTCGCGCTCGTAGGTTGCGGTTCAGAAAAAAAAGACGACGGCAACTTAAAAATTGTCACGTCGTTTTATCCGATTTACCTTGAGACGATGAACGTTACGCGCGGCGTGGAGGGCGTGGAAGTCGTGAACATGACACCGCCGCAGACGGGTTGCCTGCACGATTATCAGCTGACGCCCGAAGACATGAAACTTTTAGAGACGGCGGATATTTTCGTCGTGAACGGGCTGGGCATGGAAAGTTTTTTGGACAAGGTGATTGAGGCGCGCCCGAATTTGAAAATTATCAACGCGAGCGACTCGCCGGAAATTGTCCCGATAATGGAGGACGGCGTCCCGAATCCGCACGTATGGCTTAGCATAACCTACGCGATTCAGCAGGTAAAAAATATTTCGTCGAAGCTGTGCGAACTTGACCCTGCCCACGTCGAAGCCTATAAACGTCACACGCTGGATTACGTCGACGAGCTAACGACACTGCGCGACGAATTGCACCTTTCGCTGACAATGATGCCCAACAAAGACATCGTGACTTTCCACGAGGCGTTCCCGTATTTGGCGGCGGAATTCGGCTTGAAGGTGGCGGCAGTCATCGAACGCGAGCCAGGCACCGAACCGACGCCGCAGGAACTCGCCGAGACGATAGAAAAAATAAATTCGTTGCCGGTCAAAGTAATTTTCACCGAGCCGCAATATTCGCCAAAAGCGGCGGAGACAATCGCACGCGAAACCGGCGCGAAAATTTTTGAACTCGACCCGATAGTCACGGGCGAGGCTAAGCCCGAAAACTTGCTTGATTACGTCGACAGAATGTTAAACAATGTCATCACGCTCTCCAAAGCTTTGCAGTAAAAAAGTCCTTGCAAAATTTTTTAAGCTGTGCTAAACTTCGCAGGTGTTCGGGACGTAGCTCAGTTTGGTAGAGCGCTTCCTTGGGGTGGAAGAGGTCGTGAGTTCAAGTCTCGTCGTTCCGACCAAAGATGAAAATCCCCAAAGCCTCCGATAAGTTCGGGGGCTTTTTCCGTTGCAAAAAAAATCCTCCGCGTGGGAGGAAATTAAAATCGTCGTTTAGGTAAGTCAGACAAATTGAAATGCAAATCGGAAAGGGCGCGGCTGATTATCGCCGGCGTGATTTTATCGGGCGGCAATCTTTTTTCCAACATGACCAACTTTAACACGTCGGAAGAATTTTCGTCGCCGAACCGGATATGGCTCGCCAGATTTTGTATCAGCGAAGTTCGCGCCGAATCGATAACGTCGAACGGGCATTTCATGTGCGGCATTTTTTTTAGCAAAATTTTCTGCGCGTCCCGCGTCTTGAGCCACGGCTCATCATAAAAAATTTTGAACAGCTCCTTAACCATGACTTCCCGCTCTTTTAGCCTGCACACTTCGCAAAAAATTTCTTCGGGCGGGCAGAGTGTGTCGCAGCGGGCGCATTTATGCCAATCGTCAGCGCGGCGTCGTTTTTGAATTTTAGCTTGCGATAACAGCGTATCCAGGACAGTCCGCCGCAATTCCGCATCAGAAATTTTTTCAGCCTGCGCCTCGCAACGTTTAATTTCTTCGTCTGTCAAAGTCGGCTCCTCAACTTGAACTGCAACCTGCGCGGGCGGCTCTTTATCGGGCGGCTTATCGGCGATTTGAAAAGCTTTGGCAATTCGTATCTCCTTGACGCGCGGCTCCGTCCCACCGAAATTTTCGTTAATCGCGTCGATAATTTCCTCCGCAAAAAATTTCATCTGGTCTTTCAAGGCGGAACTTTCAACGTCAACGAACAGGACGCCGTGCTCCAACTTGACGGGCTTAATTTTGGCGGCAAGGTTTGCGTCGACGAGCTTGTCCCAATTATCATTCAGCTCACTGCAGAAAAATTTTTCGTAAGTGGTCGCGCCGAGCGAACGAATCTGTTCATGGAGCATTCGGTTAATCTCAATCATCAAATCAACGCCCCCGCACTGACTGAAAAAATTTTGCCGGTTATCTGCGGCGGGAAATAGGCGCGGTCTGTTGCGGTTAGCGCGTCGATAATTTCCTCCGCAAAAAATTTCAGCTGGTCTTTCAAGGCGGAACTTTCAACGTCGACGAACAGGACGCCGTGCTCCAGCTTGACGGGCTTAATTTTGGCGGCAAGGTTTGCGTCGACGAGCTTATCCCAATTATCATTCAGCTCACTGCAGAAAAATTTTTCGTAAGTGGTCGCGCCGAGCGAACGAATCTGTTCATGGAGCATTCGGTTAATCTCAATCATCAAATCAACGCCCCCGCACTGACTGAAAAAATTTTGCCGATTATCTGCGGCGGGAAATAGGCGCGGTCTGTTGCGGTTATCAGCGTCTGAATTTTTTCCCCGCGTAGAAATTCCAGCAACAATTCGCGGCGTTCGGCGTCCAATTCGCTCATCACGTCGTCCAAAAGCAGCAACGGATATTCGCCCGTCTCCGATTTTAAAAATTGCAATTCGGAAAGTTTCAGCGCGAGTGCCGCCGTGCGCAGTTGTCCTTGCGAGCCGAAAAGTTTCAGCTCCCGTCCGTCGATAAAAAATTTTAAATCGTCGCGGTGTGCGCCTCTGCTAGTCGCGCCGTTTTTTATGTCGTCGACGCGCCGTATCCGCAACAACTCAAAAAAACGTTCCGCAATATTTTTCTGCTCGTAAGGTCCGCCCATGTCGTAAACAATCGACAAATTTTCTTTCTGCGCGGAAATTTTCTTGTGCATGGAATTCGCCAGGCGGTTTAGCTTGTCAATGGAGCTGAGCCGCTTGTTGATGATTTTTTCGGCGGCAAAGGCAAGTTGTTCGTCCCATAGGTCAAGCTCGTTTGGCGCGGCTTTCTCGTCGCGGATTTTTTTCAGCAGAACGTTGCGCTGTTCGACGATGCGATTGTATTTCAGCAAGTCCATAAAATAAACCGGCGACGCTTGAGAAATTTGCGCGTCAAGAAATTTCCTGCGCCCCATGGGCGAGCCTTTGAACATGAACAAATCTTCGGGCGAGAAGAGCACGGAATTTAATTTGCCGATAAGTTCGCGCGGGCGAATCGGGTTGGCATCAAGCAAAATTCTGCGTTGCCGTTCTGCGGAAATTTCTATCGCCAGCTCGTGCGAAACGTCCGCCCTAAAAAATTTTAATCGGGCGAGCGCGGCACGTCGTCCCCAATGAATCAACTCCGTTTCCTTGCCCGCCCGACTTTTCAACAGCGACGCAAAATTAATCGCTTCAAGGATATTCGTCTTGCCCTGCGCATTCCGTCCAAGGAAAATATTTGTCGCGGCGTCGAGGCGAATTTTCATTTCAGCGATATTGCGCCAATCCTTCAGGAAAATTTCCGTGACATGCATTTAAGTCCTCACGGGCGTGGCAATGTAAATGTAATTCTCGTTGTCCGGCTCGGTGAAGGCGGCGGGGCTGTATTTATCGTTGAGCGCGATATTTATCTGCTTGGCGTCGATAACCTTCAGCACGTCGACGATATAGTTAACGTTGAAGGAAATTTCCAGCTCGTCGCCGTCAATTTCCGCCTCAACATTTTTGACTGCGCCGCCGATTTCGGGCGAATTGGAAGAAATTTCAACGCCGCCGTCCGCGAAGTCAAATTTAACCGTGTTGTATTCGGTCTCCTTCGACATCAGCGAAACAAAATCAACAGCCGCTCTAAATTCGGCGGTATCGACTTTGACATTTGTCGTGCTCGACGCGGGGATAACTCGGTCGTAGGGCGGGAATTGTCCTTCGATAAGGCGCGCGTTCACGAAAACATTGTCGAAGGTAAACGTCAGGTAGCGCGTCGAATAATTTATCGTGACGTAATTTTCCACGTCCTTTGGGTCGATACGCAACATCAGCCCGCGCAGAGTGTCGGCAGGGACAACAAACGCGGAATCCGGATAAGTTTCGTTGAGCTGCTCGGCGGCAAGGGCAAGGCGGTGGGCGTTCGTGGCGACGAGAGAAATTTTATCGCCCTTAATCTCGAAGCAACAGCCCGTAAAAATTGGGCGGTCGTTGTCCTTGCTCACGGCGAAGACAGTTTTGCGAATCAAATCGCGCAGTGCAGTCGTGCGGATTTTAAAGGAACGGTCGGTTTCGGGCGTCTTGACTTTCGGGAAATCGCTCGCCGTCATTGTCAGCAATTCGACGCTCGCGCCGCCCGATTCAATCGCCAAATTGTTCGCGCTGTCTTCGTCGGAAATTGTAATCGTGTCGTCGGGCATGTTGCGCACGAATTCTTGGAAACGCTTGCCGCTGACGACGGTCTCGCCGGAAACTTCAGTGTTGACGGGAATGCGCGTGACAATGCCCGTGGAAAAATTATTCGCTTGGATTTCCAACATGGAGCCTTCCGCCTTGAGATAAATGCCGGCTAAAATCGGCGTCATGGGCTTGACTGCCACCGCGCGAATCACGAATTGCAAAGCCTCGGTTAAGTCGCTCTTATAACAAGAAAATTTCATTCGAACTTGCCTCCTTAAAAAAAAGTACCGCCGCATTTTATACCATTTAAAAAGATTTGACAAACTATTTTAACGCGCTACAATTAAACTGACTCCTCGGCAAACAGAAATGTATGAGCAATAGAAAAATTTTTGAGGAGGAGTTTAAATGAAGTCTTGGAAGAAATTGTTGGCGGTAGGTGCGGCGTGTTCGAGTTTATTTTTCGCGCACGCAGAAGCCGCCTACATGCTAAGTGACGAGGTCGCCAATCCGCCCGCCGCTCTGCAGATGGCAACTCAAATCGGCGTGCTTAAGTACGAAAACCCCGCGCTTAGTAGCCACATGGACAAGGACGCGATTGTCGTCTTGAGTTTCGGCACGACGTTCAAAGACCAGCGCACAAAGTCAATCGACGCGACCGCGCAGGCAATTCAAGCCGCCCACCCCAACGCCAAAGTTGTCACGGCGTTCACCAGCCATATCGTCCTTAAACACATCATGGAGAACGAGGGCAAATGCGACTACATGACGCCCGAAGAAACGCTCGCGCAACTTAAAAAAGACGGCTACACGCGCATTGCCCTAGTCTCGCTCAGCGTAATTCCCGGCATTGAATACAAATACGACGTCGCACTTTTCCACGAGTACAAAACGCAATTCAAAAAGATGACGCTGGGCACGCCGCTGATGTATTGGCAAGGTCAGGAAGATCAGCCCGACGACGTTATGCAGGTAATGCAATCGCTCCACTTGCCGGCGTACAAAAAGGGCACGGCGATTCTTTTAATGGCACACGGCACGCCTGACCCATCTAACGCTTATTATTCCGTCATACAAGAAAAACTTCGTCGCATGAAACGCAACGACGTGCACGTTTACACCGTCGAAGGCTGGCCGCGTCTTGACGATTGGGCGGGCAAGCTCAAAATGCACAAAGTCGAGAAAATAATTCTTATGCCGTTTATGATGGTTGCTGGCGACCACGCCAATAACGACATGGCGGGCGACGAGGAAGACTCGCATAAAAAGATTTTGGAAGGCATGGGCTTTAAGGTCGAAACGAAGTTGCAGGGGCTCGGCGAGAACAAACGCATTCGCAATATTTTCGTCGAACGCGCCAACGAAGCGTGGGACGCGCTAATTAAATAAATTTCCTACAAGGTAACAACCAAGGCAGTCTTTCGAGATTTGAAATTTCGAGAGGCTGTTTTTTGTTGCAAAAAAATAATTGACAAGCTACGCCCTTATCATTATAATCGCCATATCGCAAAATATGGAGTAATCATTTTAAAGATATGATAGGAGGAATTGACATGAATTGTTGGGTTTTCAGAATTGCGGAATGGGAGCCAGGTTTCAGCGCGGTGAGGTCGGAAATCAAAGAAGGTCGCGCTCGACAAGGCTGGCATCCGTCAGGCACCGATATTCGGCTGGGATACGACGCTTTCCTTAAAGCTTGGATAGCCAAAGGTTGGTCGCTTGACGAAAACGAGTACAGCCGCGCAATCGGTCCAGAACGTCGCTTTAAAGTCTTGAAGAAGATGCTAAACATACGTCCCGGCGACAGATTGATTATCCCGCGCGTCAGCGTAAGCGTTCCCGGCAACGGAAATTATTTCACGCTTGCAACCGTAACCGAACCTTACAATGTCGTCGGAGCGCTTGCCCCGTTCAATGATTTTGGTAGCGTTATCGGCGTCGACAAGGAAACGCTTTGCTCTTACGACTACGACGAAAACGACATGGCTGCCGAAATAGCTTTGAAGCTGAACGGACTGTGGCCATATGGGGCTGCCGTTTCCAGAATTGGCGATACCAACGGCTGGATTCGTGATTACGTCGACAAGTTAATTAAGGCTCGAACTTAACTTTCCCACTCCTGCCAAATAATCGGAGTCGCCGCAAGTATTACCGGCGGCTCTGATTTCTTTTCTTGTAGCGCGTCGGATAAATGGATAAAGCATATTGGCAATATGATAGCCAATGGAATCATCAATTTATTGGAAGGAGATTTCATTATGAAAAATTATTTCGTAGTGCGTACCGTAATCAACGAGGCGTTCAACGATATTCGCAACGAACTTTTGGAAGGTCGATTGCGTCAAGGTTGGGGCTTCTCCGGCTTTGATTTAAGAAACAGTCAGGAAGCTTTTGTCGACGCTTGGGAAAAAGCAGGTTTGAATGATAAAATTGACGCTCAAAGACGTTACGCGATTTTGTCGACATTGCTCCATATCGAACGCGGAGATATTATCATCGTCCCGAAACTCAGTATTAATCAATCTGGCGTCGGTCAATATTTTTCTATCGTTGAATGCGTCGAGGAATACTCTTTTGAACCGCTGCCGCAATATGATGATTTCGGGCACATTATCGGCGTCAAGACTTTGGGGACGTTCGATTATCGCTCGGAGAACGAATCGGCTAATTATGTCGCCAAACTTCTCATGGGCATTTCCTTATCGAAAGCCGTCAGCCGAATCAGAAATCAGCAAACTATTCAAGCTGTTGAAAATTTAATCGACACGTTGCCGCCGCCCGACCAAGATATTGATTCGCTGAAAAATAATATGCTCACGCTGCAAAAATATTATTTGGAGGGCTTGCTGAAAAATGCTCGGAATTTGCCGCAGAATAGTCCTTCGCGCGAAAGTTCTTTGAAAAAAATTTTGGAGGCAGTGAGAATGCTCCTTCCCGACACGTTAAAAGAAATGGTTCGCGATTTATTTATCAAAAACGGCTACCGTCCGATAAGCGCGGAAAACGATTTGGTCTTTGAAATTTTTTCCGAACGCGAACTTATGCACGACCTTTATAATTTTGCCGCGCCGCCGAAAATTTTCGTCCATATCAAAAATCCTGATAAAAGTCTTGAGGAAAATCTCGCGCACTTTGAAAAAAATACAAGCTCCGATACTTACATCATGATTGATTTGGCGGAGGAACTCGGCGAAAAAAATATCGACGCGGCAAAAACTCGCGGCGTTATTCTCGTCGACGGGCTGACTTTTGCCAATGCCCTCGTAAAACATAAAATCGGTTGACAGTTTATGATTTGCTACTTGGCGGCGGAGAAAATTTTTCTGCCGTCAAAATTTTTTTGAAAATCCTAGACTTAATGCCGCTTTTTATGCTATCATAGCGTGGATTGATTATGCCGCCGTTTTTTGTTTACCGAGCGGCACAAATAATTGACATTCCTTTTACGTTAAACTACAATCGTAACGTCTAAAATAACGCGGAAAGGAACGCTTGCGGGAGGGGGCACAATATAGAGCATTTAATCCGGCAAGATTTTAACTACCGCACGAACGACGGAAGGTCAAGCCCGAAATCGCGGGAAACGTTCAAAATTTTATATCGGCGGTTTTCACACCGCAAGAAAGGGAGGAAATGTTTTTATGTCTTGGATGAACAACATGCGAGTGGCGTATAAGCTCTTATTGCTGAATGTTATCGCGCTCATCGGTATGCTTGTTATCGGGCTGGTCGGCTATTTCGCCGTCATGCAAGCGCAGGAAGACTTGAACACAATCAGCCAGACTTACTTGAAGGGCATCTTTGAAATCGGTCGTTGCCGCCACGCCGTGCGCTATGCACAGGTTCAGGCGGTCTTGGCTCCTTTGACGGTTGACCCGGCTCTTTATCAATCCCGCCTCGACAAATACAACGGCGGCGTTAAAGAGTTGGAAGAGTCTTTGAAGATTTACGAAGACATCGTTAAAGACGACGCGCAAGCTCGTGCACAAGTCGACGCTGCCGAACGCGAATGGAGCAAATTCAAAGCCGGCGCGGACAAAATGTTCACTATGAAATCGCCTGTGGGTGATACTTCAGCCATTGCCGCGCACCGCAACGCCTCGCTTGAGTTCTATCAAAATGAAGTTATGCCCTATGCAGTTTCCTGCGGCGACGCAATTTTGGTTATCCAGCAGAAGGCCTACGAAGATTCGGACAAGACGATTGCACGTAGCAACGAAGAAATTGCATCGGCTGAACGTAACTTGTTCATCGCGCTCGGTGCTACCGTTGTCATTTTGCTTTTCGTGAGCGTGTCGATTATCAAGGCTATCACCAATCCGCTCAGCAACATGGTTCAAGCTTTGCACCTGCTCAAGGACGGCGACTTCCGCCGCACCGATTTGCTTGACGCCGACCGCGGCGACGAATTCGGAGCAATGGCTCTTGCCGTTCGCGAAATGCGCCAGACCATAAGTCAAGTTGTTCATAAGACGAACGACGCCGCCAACCAATTCGCGGCCTCTTCGCAAGAACTCACTGCCAGTGCCCACCAGAGCGCGCAGGCTTCCGAGCAAGTCGCTCAATCCGTCACCAATTCTGCCGGCGCAGTCGTCGAACAGCAAACCTTTGTAAACGACGCTATGGAAGCTATCAACAACGCGCTTACCTCCATTGACACTTTGGCAAAAACTGCAGACAAAGTTGCCGAACACGTCGCCTCCGCTAACCAAGAGGCTGCCGCCGGTACTGAAGCTGTTGAAACTGCAGTCAACCAGATTATCAGCGTTGAAAAAATCGTTAATGACTCCGCTTTGACTGTCGACAAACTCGGCAAACGTTCGCAAGAAATCGGACAAATCGTCGAGTCTATCAGCGGCATTGCTGAACAGACTAACCTGCTTGCTCTTAACGCGGCTATTGAGGCGGCGCGTGCCGGTGAACACGGTCGCGGCTTCGCAGTCGTTTCAGAAGAAGTCCGTAAACTCGCTGAAGAATCTCAAGAAGCCTCCCAGAAGATTGCCGCACTTATCGGCGACATTCAATCCGATACCACGGACGCGGTTGACTCCATGCAAAAAGGTAACGCCGCTGTTCGTACAGGTACTCAATCGGTCGAGAGACTGCGCGCCACCTTCGACAGCATTTCCACGGCGTCGAACAACGTCGAAATGGAAGCGAAGAACATGGTCAGAGACCTCAAGGAAGTCGAAAAACTTACCCATATCATTCGCGACCGCTCCGAAAAGATTTTGGAAAAAGGCGTTGGCGTTTCCAAGGAAATGGAAAGTGTTTCTGCGGCGGCTCAGCAACAGTCCGCCTCCTCCGAAGAAATTTCTTCCGCAGCAGACGAACTCGCCCGCCTCGCGCAGGATTTGCAGAACTCTTTGCAGATGTTCCAGTACTAAGAAATATTTTTCCACAGATAAAAACTTCAGCTCCGGCTACGGTCGGAGCTTTTTTGTTGCAGGGATTATGACGGGCGCGAAGAATATTTTAGAAAAATAATTTAGGGGGGCGAATCACTTTGTTGACTTACAATTACTACGGTCACGCCTGTTTCCTGCTCGACGACGGCACGACAAAAATTCTCGTCGACCCGTTCTTGACGGGCAACCCGCAGGCGTCAATCAGCGAAAAAGACGTTGAGGCGGATTACATTTTAATCACGCACGCGCACGGCGACCACCTCGGCGATGCGGCGAGCATTGCCTTTAGAACAGACGCGACTTGCATCGGCATTCCCGAAATTACAGACTTCGGCGGGCAGCGCGTTAAAGCTATCGGCATGAACTTGGGCGGCACGGTTAAGTTGCCTTTCGGCTTCGTGCGCATGGTGCCCGCGTTCCACAGCTCCGGAATCGGAGGCGGCATTGCTTGCGGCTACGTTATCGGCGTCGGCGGCAAGGTCGTTTACTACGCGGGCGACACGGCTCTTTTCTCCGACATGAAATTAATCGGCGAACGCGACAAGATTGACTACGCGATTTTGCCGATTGGCGGGCACTACACAATGGATCCCGTCGACGCGGCTAAGGCTGTGTCTTTTTTGGACGCGGCGAACGTTATCCCGCTGCACTACGACACGTGGGACGTTATCAAGCAGAACGCGGAAGATTTGCTCAAGCTCGTTGAATTCGCGAAAGTTCATATCGTCAAGCCGGGGCAGTCACTTGAATTGACGTGAAGAGCCGAATTAAAAACTTCGACGCCGTGCCATTTGACTTGACAAAAGTTTTTGATTCGGTAAAATCATTGCACTTAGCAAATTCTTCGCGGGAAAAGCTCGTCGTCATCTTGGGCGCAACTTCCACGGGAAAAAGTTCGTTGGCTCTGGAGCTTGCGGAAGAATTGGACACGGAAATAATTTCGGCGGATTCAATGGCAGTCTATAAAAATTTTAACGTCGGAACTGCCAAACCGTCGCCCGCAGAACTTTTGCGCGTACCGCACCATCTGATAAATATTTTGGACGCGGAAGAAAAATTCAGCGTCGGAGAATTCGTCAGGCGTGCGCGCCCGATAATTTCCGAACTCAATCTGCGCGGGAAAATTCCAATCGTGGCGGGCGGCACGGGGCTTTATATCCAAGCACTGGTCGAAGGCTATGAAATGCAATGCGTAATGCGTAATGCGCAATGCGTAATGAATGGTTTGCCAGAAGTTAAAAGTTCATTGTCATATTACAAGCAGACGGGCGAATTGATTTACAACGCGCTTGTCTTCGGCTTGACGAGCGACCGCCCCGAACTTTACGACAGAATTAATCAGCGGACGAAAAAAATGTTCGCGGACGGTTTGGTTGACGAAGTAAAAAATTTGCTCGCCGGCGGTGTCAGCCCGAATGCGCAGGCAATGCTCGGAATCGGCTACAAGGAAACGGTTGAATATCTTCAAGGAGGCGCGACGCTCGACGAAACCATTTCAAAAGTCGCTCAAGCCACAAGAAATTTCGCCAAACGCCAGCTCACGTGGTACCGGCGAATGAAATATATAACGTGGTTGAAAATTTAAAGCTTTGCAAAGGAGAGAATTTTAAATGGCAACAAAACCAATCAATCTGCAGGAAAATTTCTTGAACCAGGCACGCAAGGAAAATGTCCCCGTTACAATCCATCTCGTCAACGGCTTCCAAATCAAAGGCATGATTCGCGGCTTTGACCAGTTCACGGTCGTTATCGACGCGATGGGACGCCAGCAGATGGTCTTTAAGCACGCGATTTCGACGATCACGCCTTCCAGACCGCTCGGAGGCACCAAGGCGGACGAAAAACCCGCTGAAGTCGCGGCACCTGCTAAGGAAAATGCAGAGGTCAAGGCGGAGTAAAATTTCTTTTCGGCGAGGCAAATACAATGATTCGGGGCTTTGAGATTCTCGAAGGGTACGACGGAATTCACCTACCGACGCGCAAAACTGCCTTCAGCGCGGGCTATGACTTGGAGGCGGCGGAGAGTGTTCGCGTGACGGACAAAAAAATTTCGCTCGTGCCCACGGGTCTCAAGGCCTTTTTTCCTGCCGACGAGGTCTTGTTGATTTATCTGCGCTCAAGTCTTGCCGTCAAGCACAATCTATTTTTGGCGAACGGCGTCGCCGTGATTGACGCTGATTATCGCGGTCATATCATTCTGCCCGTCGTGAGTTTGTGCGGCGACTTTGAAATTAAACGCGGCATGAGATTTGCGCAAGGTATCTTCCAAAAATATTTGACGGTCGACGGGGATACAATCGGCGTCGGCGAAATGCGGCGCGGGCGTTTCGGCTCCACGGGCGATTTTTAGGAGGGCAAATGGATTTATTCAGCAACGTAAACGACGATAAAAAATATCAGCCGCTCGCGGAGAGAATGCGTCCAAAAACTTTAGCGGACTTCGCGGGGCAAGAAAAAATTCTGCGCGGCGCACTCGGCAAGATGATAGCCGAAGGTCAGACGCCGTCTTTAATTTTTTTTGGCGCACCGGGCACCGGCAAGACCACGCTCGCCAAAATTATCGCCAACACCACGGAAAGCAATTTCGTCAAAGTCAACGCGGCACTGTCCGGAATCAGCGAACTGCGCGGCATTGTCAAGGAGGCGGAAGACCAGCGCAAATTTTATCGGCGGCGCACGATTCTTTTTATCGACGAAATTCACCGCTTCAACAAGGGGCAACAAGATTTTCTCCTGCCGTATGTCGAGGACGGGCGGATAACTTTAATCGGCGCGACGACCGAGAATCCGTTCTTTGAAGTCAACGCTGCGCTCCTTAGCCGCGTCAAAATCGTTCGGCTTGAAAAACTCGCCGTCGACGACATAAAAAAAATTCTCCGCCGCGCAGTCGAATTGGAAAAATTTTCAGCGGAGGAAAACGCTTTGGAAATTATCGCGGACTTCGCGGACGGAGATGCCCGCATGGCTTTGAACGTCTTGGAGCAAGCGTCTTTCAGCGGGGAAATTTCCGTTGAAACTTTGAAAGATTTGCTCGGAGAAAAAATTCGACGCTACGACAAAAAAGGCGACAATCACTACGACACGGCAAGCGCGTTTATTAAAAGCCTGCGCGGCTCCGACGCGGACGCGGCGATTTTTTATTTGGCGAAGATGATTGACGGCGGCGAGGATTTGAAATTTATTGCGCGGCGAATTGTAATCTGCGCGGCGGAGGACGTTGGCAACGCTGATCCGCAAGCTCTGATTCTGGCGAACGCGGCGGCTCAAGCTGCCCAATTCGTCGGTCTGCCCGAAGCCCGAATAATTTTGGCGCAAGCCGTCACGTACATCGCGGGCGCGCCCAAATCCAACGCGGCTTATCTTGCGATTGACAAAGCTCTCGGCGACACGCGCGGCACCGTCCCAAAACATTTGCGCGACACACACTATAAAGGCGCGAAAACTTTCGGGCACGGCGTCGGCTACAAATATCCGCACGACTTTGAAAATCATTTTGTCCGCCAGCAATATCTGCCCGACGAAAAAATTTCCGCACGCTACTACGAACCGACTGAGCAGGGCGCGGAAATTAAAATTAAACAGCGGCTTGAAACTCTTTGGGATTAAAAGCCGAACAGCCCCTTGATTTTATCGCCAAAAGATTTTTCGGGCGGAGGAGTCGATCGCAAATTTTTTGCCGAACCGTCAAGCACGCCGTTGCTTTTTATTTTTTTGAGCCACGCGGGAAATTCATTCAGGAGCCGCGAGTAAAGTTCTTCGTTCGACACGTCATAAAAATCGTCCAGCGCGAAAAAATCTGCGTTGTCGACATAGCGACCGTCCATATCGTCAAGATTTTCCAAAATACCGTAGCCCTCGCCGCGCACGCCGACGAATTGCCAGAAAATCGGCAGATACGAAGCGTCAATCAAAATTTTTTTTATCGCGGCGGCTTTGTAAATCCCGCCGTCGGTGACGAAGATGACGTAGGCGGGCAAAGTGCTCGTCTCGTATTCGGCGACAACTTCCGCCATGACGACCGGCTCATTGTTGCTGCCGCCGAGTTTCCGTTGCAAAGTTTTCCAATCGGGCGGAACTGCTTGTTCATAATTCTGCATGTTGACGGTCGGGCGACGCTCGCAACTGGAACCGTAAAACCAAAAATCAAATTCGCCGTCGTCGTCGAATTGAACCGCCACGGGCAAAATTTTGTTGATGATTTCTTGAACGGTGCCGTCTTTGTAGCTGTGATTCATTGAGCCGGAAATATCCATGACCAGCGCGACGCGGGCGACCACGTCCAAAAGATTTCTCTTCTCCAATTCGACTTTGAGCGGCTTGACAAGGGAAATTAATTTGGGTGCGCCGTCCGCGATTTTTTTCTCCAGTGAAATTTTTTTCGGGGCGGGTGCGTCATCGGATTGTTCGCCGCCGTAAAATTTTAAAAGCGCGTCAAGCCCGCCGTTGAAGCCGCGAGCCACGACGTTGAATCTCCAGCCGCCCTTGCGATAAATTTCCAGCGAGGTGACGGCTTTTTCTTGTGAAAAATCTTTTCCGCTGAATTGGGCAGAAATTTCGTCGCCGAGAAAAATTTTGTGCGCGGAAATTTCTTTCATCGTGCCCGCGCCGTCGATTGAGCAGGTAAACACGAGTTTTTGAATATTTTCGGGCAAAGCGTTCAACTTAATTGTAAATTCCATGCCGGACGAAACTTCTTTGCCGATAATTTCGCCGTTCGGGGACGAAAGTTGGTTGTAAAAAATCATGTAGCGGTCGTCGGAAAGTTTATTGTCCGCGTCAACACCGAAGCAACAGAAATCATAAGTCGCCGCGCCGTCGGTCTTCAAAATAATTTTCAGCGGACGATTCAAATCAAAAAATTTTTCGAGTTTGTCGCGTGAGCCGCGCTGAATAATCATAATCATCGCCTCCGCGAACTTTATATCACAAAAAATTTGATTTAAAAAGCCGCCTTTGCTACAATAGCCGCGAAAATTTTTTGGGAGATGATTTTTTTGCTTGATATGAAGTTTGTGCGCGATAATCTTGACTTAATCCGCGCTATGTTAAAAAATCGCAACAACTCTTTGAATCTCGACGACTTCAGCGACTTGGAACAACGTCGACGCGCCATTTTAGCCGAAACCGAGCAACTTAAAAGCCAACGCAACTCAATTTCAAAAAAAATCGGCGCGATGAAGAAGTCCGGCGAAGATACAACCCAAATTTCCGCCGAAGTTCGCCAAATGGGCAACAAAATCTCCGAACTCGACGCAGAACTCCGCGACGTGGAAGCTAATTTGCGCGATTTGCTCCTCCACATACCCAATATTCCCGCCGAAGACGTGCCAATCGGTTTAGACGACACGCAAAATCCCGAAATTCGCAAGTGGGGAACGCCTCCGACCTTCGATTTTGAGCCAAAAGCGCATTGGGAACTCGGTACCGCGCTGAATATTTTCGATTTCGACCGCGCAGGCAAGGTCACCGGCGCAAGATTTACTTTTTATCGCGGACTCGGTGCCCGTTTGGAACGCGCTTGCATAAATTTCATGATGGATTTGCACGCGAACAAGCACGGTTACACAGAAATGCTCGCGCCCTATATTGTAAACCGCGACAGCATGATTGGAACCGGTCAACTGCCAAAATTCGCCGAAGATATGTTCAAACTCGAAGGTCTCGACTATTATTTAGTCCCAACTGCCGAAGTTCCCATGACAAATTTTCATCGCGACGAAATTTTATCCGCTGAAACGCTCCCCGAATACTATTCTTGTTACACAGCGTGTTTTAGAGCGGAGGCGGGCGCGGCAGGGCGCGATACCCGTGGCTTAATCCGCCAACATCAGTTTAACAAGGTCGAATTGATTAAATTCACGAAGCCGGAAGACTCTTGGAACGAATTGGAGAGCATGGTCGACGCCGCCGAAGACGTTTTGCGCATTTTGGAGATTCCTTATCGCGTTGTGTTGCTTTGTACGGGCGATATGAGCTTTACTTCCGCGAAAACTTACGACATTGAGGTTTGGATGCCCGCGCAGAATAAATATCGCGAAATTTCTTCCTGCTCGAACTGCACTGACTATCAGGCGCGCCGCGCAAACATAAAATTCCGCCGCGATAACAAGTCTAAACCAGAATTTGTCCATACTTTGAACGGCTCGGGCATTGCTGTTGGCAGAACAGTCGCCGCGATTCTCGAAAATTATCAGCAAGCAGACGGTTCCGTCAAAATTCCTAAAGCTTTGGTGCCTTACATGGGCGTTGAAGAAATTCGCGCTTAAAATCATTGACAAAAAAATTTTTCCGTGATAAATTCTTATCGGCAGAAAAAAATAAGCGTCAACAGACGCCTGAACTTGATTAAAACGGTTTTACCCCCGTAATATTTGTAAGATACTGCGAAGGTTTTGGTCAGTCAAGCTCCGTTAAAGCTTAGCTGACCGTTTTCGTTAATGCCCAGAGGATAATCACCGTGAGGACAACCACGCGAATGATAATCTTAAACATCTATCTTCCCCCTTTCCGGGGGTTGATTAAACCGCTCCGCCCGTCGGAAGACTGCGCAAGTTCAACGTAAAAAATATATCATACGCTTAAAAACTTTTCAAGGTTTATGAGCGTCACCCCAAGCGCATAATCCGTCGAGCAAAGGGATTAAAGATGTCCCGCGTTCGGTCAAAGAGTACTCCACCTTCAGC
>JAFPVP010000204.1 GCA_017412925.1 Selenomonadaceae bacterium | reverse complement strand
GTCGCAAAATGCGTGGCAAGACAAAATTCACGGACAAAGACAAAGCTAAACTTATCGAAATTTTTGGGCTTCCAATCGAATATCTCCTTTGGCGCGACGAAGGCTAAAAAATTTCTGCGCTATCCAAAAATTTTACACGTCTGGCAACGGGCGATTTTTTTTTCCCAATTAAAGGCAACGGCTTCAAAAAATTTTCTGTCTGTGATTATCCCGCACAAAGGTTTATCATTCAAATAAAGTTAAAAGTTTTCTTCAACCTGAAAGGAGAGTTTCTAATGAGAGTTGGCATCATCGGAGCAGGTAGAATCGGGAAAGTTCATATCCGTAACATCAGCTTGTTCGTTCCCGAATTGGAAATCAAAACTGTCGCTGACGTTTTCGCCAATGAGCAAACCGAGGCTTACGCCGCGCAGTTCGGTATCAAGAACGTGACGAAGAACGCCGACGACATCTTCAACGATCCGGAGATTGAGGCAGTCGCGATTTGCTCCTCCACCGACACGCATTCCAAGTACATCATCGAGGCGGCTAAGGCGGGCAAGCACTGCTTCTGCGAAAAGCCTATTGACTACGACCTTAAAAAAGTTCATGAGGCTATCGACGCGGCGAAAAAAGCGGGAATTAGGCTCCAGGTCGGTTTTTGTAGAAGATTCGACCATAACCACCGCGCAGTTTACGACATGGTTCGCGCGGGCAAGATTGGCAAGCCGCACATCATCAAGATTTCTTCGCGCGACCCCGAACCGCCCCCGATTGCTTACGTCAAAGTTTCGGGCGGTATCTTCTACGACATGGCTATCCACGATTTTGACATGGCGCGTTTCCTTGCCGGCGACGAGGTCGAGGAAGTTTTCGCGGCGGGCGCAGTTTTGGTTGACCCGGCTATCGGCGAGGCTGGCGACGTTGACACCGCAGTTGTTACGCTCAAGTTCAAGGGTGGCACGATTGCCGTTATCGACAACAGCCGCCGCGCAGTTTACGGCTACGACCAGCGCGTCGAAGTTTTCGGCGACAAGGGCGTCGCGATGAACGGCAACGACATTCCCAACACCGCAACTTTCGCGGACGCTAACGGCACAGTCGGCGGCACGGCGTTCCAGGTGATGTGGGACAGATATGAGCAGGCTTTTGTCTCCGAGATGAAGGCGTTCGCAAAAGCTATCGTCAACAACGAGGAAACTCCTGTAACCGTCGAAGACGGACTTTATCCGGTGCTCATGGCGGCGGCGGCAACTAAATCCTGCAAGGAAGGTCGTCCCGTGAAAATCTCCGAAGTCGACGTGTAAGGAGGCGTTCCACATGTTGAAACGTTGCGCATGTATCGACACGCTTTACACCGAGAAAGATTTCTACGAGAGATTTGCGGCGGCTAAGGCTGACGGTTTCGACGCGGTTGAATTTTGGGATTGGAGAATTCGCGACTTGGATAAAGTTCGCGACGCGGCTCAAGCGGCTCAAATCACAATCAGCGGCTTCAACGGCGACAATGATTTTTCGCTCGTCGACCCTACGCACAAAGAACGCTACCTTGAAAATCTCAAAGCCTCCCTCGACGCGGCAAAAAAAGTCGGCGCAGTCACAGTCACGATTCACTCCAACGCGCTCGGCGACGGCGGCATTGTCGTCAACCACTACGACGAACTTTCCGATACCGTCAAACTTTGCTCCATGTACGATACTTTGCTGGCTTCCGTCAAGCTTGCTGAAGAATATAAAATCCGCATGAACTTGGAAGGCTTGAATATCAAAGTTGACCACGTCGGCAATTTCCTGCAGACAACGCAAATGGCGGCGGAAGTCACGCGCCTTATCAATTCTCCCTACTTGATGATTCTGTTCGACGCTTACCATATGCAGTATAACGAGGGCGCGCTCTGCTACAACATTGAAAAATATTTCGACCAAATCGGGCACATTCACATTGCCGATTGCCCCGGACGCCACGAACCCGGCACCGGCGAAATTAATTATCACGCTGTCTACGAAACTTTGAAACGGCTCGGCTATCAATATCGCGTCGGCTACGAACTTTTCCCGCTGACCGATACCGCCACCGCCGTTAAGGCGATTTTCCAAGACTGAATTAGCTGTTAGCTGCTAGCTGTTAGCTGTTAGATTGGGTTTGTTGAAATTTCTAATAGCTAACAGCTCTGAACTAACAGCTGTTTTTTAAGGAGGGAAAATAAATGAGCACAGCTACTCCGAATGTTTCACCCGCCATGGACGAGAGACTTTCTTGGTTTACTCGAATCTGCTACGGCTTCGGCGATACGGCTTGCAACGTCGTCGCGGGCGCGATGACAATCTTGACGTTCTTTTACACGGATTATGCCGGCGTCGAACCTACGACGGTCGGTCTCGTCATGCTCTTATCCCGTTGCTTCGACGGCGTCTCCGATGTCATCATGGGCTTCATAGTTGAACGTACCAATTCCAAATGGGGCAAATCGCGCCCGTGGGTTTTATGGTCGAGCATTCCTTTCTGCGTGTCGATTGTTCTGATTTATTGCGTGCCGCAGGGCGTTTCAGATTTTACGCAGTTCGTCTATCTGTTCATTACTTACAACTTCTGCAACACGGTCTGCTACACCGCGCTGAATCTGCCTTACGGTTCACTCTCGGCGATGATGACGCGCTCCTCTCACGAACGCGACATGCTTTCCGTTACTCGTATGGCACTGTCGCCAATCGGCAAAATCATTTCCATTTCCGCGACGCTTCCGTTGATTAAAGTTTTCGGCGATAACCAAACGGCATGGATTATCGTCATGAGTATTTGGGCAGTGCTGGCATTGTTCCTGTTGCTTCTTTGCTTCAAACAGTGCGAGGAAAAAGTTGTTATCGAAGCGCGCAAGAAGGAAGATAAACTGCCCGTCGGCAGAGCGATTAAGTGCTTGCTCATGAACAAATATTTCTTGATGGCGGCGTTTATCTGGATGATGCAATGTATAATTCAGATGGTCACGGGCACCGTCCTGCCGTATTACTGCAAATATATTTTCTTCGACGATTCGCTCTTCAGTTACCTGTTGCTCTTGGAAGTCGTAACGACGATTGTTACTACGGTTCTTTTCTGCCCGTTCCTGCTTAGGAAGTTCGGCAAGCGCAATATGTCGATGATTGGTTGCGCGGTCGCTTTAATCGGTCATCTGATTTACTGCACGCACCCGACAGATTTTAACTGGGTTATCTTCAGCTGCTTTATCCGCGGCGTGGGCTTTGCTCCGTTGAACTCGGTTATCTTCGGCTTCCTCGGCGACTGCGTTGAGTACGGTCAATACAAATTCCACCTCCGCACAGAAGGCTTGATCTTCTCCGGCGGCTCGATTGGCTACAAACTCGGTACCGGCTTGTGCGGCGCGTTCATAACCTGGCTTATGTCCATGAGCGGCTACGTTGCCTCCACCACCGCCAACGCCGTTCAACCGCAATCCGCTATTGATATGATCGTCAACATTTATATCTTCGGCATGATAATTATCTGGGTTTCGTTGCTGATTGTCCTGTCAATGTACAAACTCGACAAAGAATATCCCGCGATTATGGAAGAACTTTCCAGACGTGAAGCTCGCGGCGAAATGTAACGTTTGTCATACTTTCTTTGCTTGCCCAAAGAAAGTATGCAAAGAAAAGGCACCTCGCAGGGGCGTCGTTCACCCGCGCGTTATCCTGCGCCGCTAGAAAACATCCATGTTTTCGCGCGGCGACGGTCGCCTTCCTTGGCGACCGCAAAATTCGCAATATGTTGCAAAAAAATTTCCCGTCGAAAAACTCGGCGGGATTTTTTCTGCAAATTTTTAATCGCCGCCTAAAGACAATCGCCCGAACTTAATTTATACTTGGCACGAGGTGATTTTCTATGATGTTCAGAAAAAAATTGCTCGTCGGACTTTTGAGCGGCATGATGATTTTTGCCGGTAGCTCAGTGAACGCGGCTCCGCCCGAAATGCCCGAACAGGACGAATCTTGGCAAGCGGAAGAAGCCGAACATGTCGGCGGTTGGGCAAAATATTTTTCTGCCAAATACGGCGTAGATTCCGCGCAGATTGAAAAAGCTTTGCAAGACGGCGTTCACCCCGGAGACATAAGACACGCGGCGATTTTGTCGAAGCTCAGCGGAAAAAATTTTTCGGACGTGCTGGCAATGAAAGTCGATTGGCCGCAAGTCGCCGATAAATTGGGCGTCACGAACAAACAAGTTAAAGAATTCTTTCAGCAGGAACGTGAGGAGCATTTCGCTAGAAGAGCCGGTATCGACGTTAAAACTTTGCAATCTTTCATGAAGGACGGTTATCGACCGCACGACATAGCCGTTGCCGCAGGAATTGCAAAAGCTTCGGGCAAAGATATTAAGAGCGTCCTCAGCAAGCGCAAGATTAACAACACTTGGGACGACGTGGCGAAATCTTACGGCGTTGATTTGAAAAAAATTATGCCGCCCGACCATCCGCCCGTAGGTCATCACGGACGCCATCACAGAAAATAATTTCGTTTCAAAAAAATCAGCGGCGAGTTCGATTGAGCCCGCCGTTTTTGAATTCAAAGGAGTATTATCATGAGCAAACTTGACGAACTGAAAAAATATTTACACGGACTTGGAAGCGTCGCTGTAGCTTTTTCGGGCGGCGTCGATTCAACTTTTTTGCTTAAGGTCGCGCATGAAGTTTTGGGCGATAAAGTTTTGGCGTTGACGGCGGCGAGCAAATTTATTCCGCGCTCCGAACTGGCTTTAACGGAAAAATTCTGCGCGGACGAGGGCATTCGGCAAATTATTTTCGAGGCGGACGTTTTAAATATCGCGGGCGTCAAGGAAAATCCTGCTGATCGTTGCTATCTTTGCAAGCGCGCCCTGTTTGAAAATTTTTTGCGGCTTGCCGAAGATAAAATTTTGGTCGAAGGCTCGAACGTCGACGACGCGGGCGATTATCGTCCTGGTGCGCGGGCTATTGCCGAACTTAAAATAAAAAGCCCGCTCCAAATCGTCGGACTTTGCAAGGCGGAGATTCGCGAACTGTCTAGGGAAATGAAATTGCCGACGTGGAATAAGCCTTCGATGGCGTGTCTGGCGTCGCGAATTCCCTACGGCGAAACTTTGACGGCGGAAAAACTTGCAACAGTTGAGGCGGCGGAAGAATTTTTATCGGGCGCGGGATTCAATCAGTTGCGCGTTCGAGTTCACGGAAAAATTGCGCGGCTTGAAGTTCTGCCCGCAGATTTCGACAAAGTTATAAAGTTGCGCGAAAAAATTTCTGCGCGGCTCAAATCTCTGGGCTTCGATTATGTCACGCTCGATTTGCAAGGTTACCGCGTCGGCTCCATGAACGAACAGCTGAATTTGTGTTATAATGGCTAAAAAACTCGGAGGAATTCAATGCACCGCTCCAAATTGCCCCGCGAAATTATTTTAAATCCCAAATCGGGCGGCAGAATCAAATTCGCGCTCGTTTATCCGAACTTTTATCAAATCGGCATGTCCAATCTCGGCGTCCACATAATTTATCAACTTTTAAACGCCATGAAGGACGTTTCCTGCGAAAGATTTTTCCTAGCCGACGACATGCTTAGCATTGAGAATCAGACGCCGTTAAACAAGTTTCAAATCATCGGATTCGCGCTAAGTTTTGAGCAGGATTATTTTAACGTCATAAAAATGCTCCGCGCCGGCAAAATTAATCCACGCGCCGCGCAACGCACCGATTTTGACCCGATTATAATTGCGGGCGGACCTTGCGCCACGTTTAATCCCGCGCCGCTGGAAAAAATTTTCGACGCATTTGTCATCGGTGAAGGCGAAGTTATTCTGCCGCCGCTTATCAACGAAATTATTTCCTCCGAACACCTGCCGCGAATTAAAAAACTTGAAAAGCTCGCCGAAGTTGCCGGCGTGTACGTGCCGCGCTTCCCAAAAAAAGTTTCGCGCCAATGGGTTAAAAATCTCGACGAACACCCCGCCCACTCGACGATTTTGACTGACGACGCCGAATTTAACATGTACTTAATTGAAACGGCGCGCGGTTGCGGACGGCATTGCCGCTTTTGCATGGCGGGCTATTGTTTCAGGAAGCCGCGCAATCGTTCCTTGGACGTTTTGAAAGCTGAAGTTCGCGCCGCAAAAAAATTTAATAAAAAAATCGGCTTAATGGGCGCGGCGATTTCCGATTATCCGCAGATTGATGAGCTGTGCGATTTTATTTTGGGCGAAAAGTTACCGATGTCCGTTGCGAGTTTCCGCGCAGATTCGGTGACGGAAAATCTTGTAAAATCGCTGGTTGCGAGTGGTTTAAAGACGCTGACAATCGCGCCGGAAGTCGGTTCGGAAAAAATGCGGCGCGTGATTAACAAAGGAATTACGGAGGAAAATATTTTTAACGCGGTGGAGATGGGCTTAAAGGCGGGGATAAAAAATTTTCGGCTGTATTTTATGGTCGGCTTGCCGTTCGAGGAGCTTTCTGACGTGGAAGAAATTGCTCGGCTGTCGACAAGAATAAAAAAATTTTGCGGCGGGCGATTGACCTTGAGCGTAAATCCCTTTGTGCCCAAGCCGTTCACGCCGTTTCAGTGGTCGCCATTCGCGGGCAAAAAATATCTCGACGCGGCTTTTAAAATTTTGCGCAAGAGTTTAAAATCAGTTGGCGGCATGGAAATAATATCGGAATCGATAAGGTCGGCAGAAGTTCAAGCGATATTGGCGCGTGGCGATATTGAACTCTCGGAAATAATTTTGCAATCGGAAAGCGAACGGGACTTCAGGAAGAATTTTAATTTGGACAAGGAAAAATATCTGCGCGGGCGAGCTTTTGGCGAGGAATTGCCGTGGGATTTTTTAAATCAGGGCTTCGACAAAAAGTATTTGCTTGCAGAAAATAAAAAAGCCGCCGAGTTGAAGACGACGACGCCTTGTTTTGACGGTTGCAGGCGTTGCGGAGTGTGTAAAGGCAATGCGTAAGGCGCAATGCGTAATGCGTAATGAAATGAGGAATTAAAAATGCGTGTGGTGATTGTGGGCGCGGGCAAGCTGGGATACACGATAGCGGAACTTTTGAGTAGCGAGCAGATGGAAGTTGTGGTTATCGACAAGGACGAGAACCAATTAACGGCAATAAAAAATAATTTGGACGTGCTGACGATTGTTGCCAACGGCGCAAGCCCCATAACGATGGACGACCCCGACGTAAACGGCGCGGATATTTTTATTGCGGTCACGGCGATTGACGAAGTGAACATGGTAGCGTGCATTTTGGCGAAGAAGCACGGGATAAGGCACACAATCGCCCGAATTCGCGACATGCAATTCCTAAGCGAGGCAAAAGATTATTTAAAAAAGAATTTCGACATAGATTTGATGCTCAATCCGGAAATGATAGCGGCGCACGAAATTTATCGAATCCTCATGACGCCCGCCGCGCTTGACGTGGACGAATTCGCGGGCGGCAAGGTGCGTTTATTCGAGGTAAAAATTCGCAAGGACAGCAAATATATCGACATACCGTTTAAAAAGTTGCAACTGCCGGCGGGAGTTTTGGCGGGCTTGATTTTTCGCGACCACCAAATGATAATTCCGCACGGCGATGATTGTCTGCAAGTGGACGACAACGCTTATTTTATCGGCTTCCCTGCCGAAATTCAAAAATTCAGCGCAAACTTTGTACAGAGAAATTCACGCAAACTTGAACGGGTGATGATAATTGGCGCGGGGCGAATTGCGCGAACTTTATCCGTGATGTTGATAAATGCGGGCGTAAATGTTAAAGTAATCGAGAAAGACCGCGAGCGGTGCGAAGACATAGCGCAACTTCTCAGCGGCGACAGCATAGCGATTTACGGCGACGGCACGAACGTCGATTTATTGGCGCAGGAAGGAGTTGCGTCGGCAGATGTGATTGTTTGCTTGACGGAAGATGACAAATTGAATTTGATGATGGCGTTGCTGGCGAAGCACATGGGCGCGAAAAAAACAGTCGTGCGCGTCTATCGGACGGAATACGCTGAATTAATCGAACAAGTGGGCGTGGACGTTGTAATTTCGGCGCGACTTTTATCGGCGAGTGAAGTTTTAGCGTTTGCGAGGCGCGGCGGCGTGGTGAGCGTGTCGATATTGGAAGGAGCGCGGGCGGAGGCAGTTGAAGTTATCGTTCAGAGCGGCGCGAAGGTCGCGGGGAAAAAATTAATGGACGTGCGGCTACCGAAATCGTGCTTGGTGTGCGCGTATGTTCGGAAAAACAAGGCGGCGATACCCAACGGTCACACAATCCTTGAGCCCGGCGACAGGACGATATTATTTTGTCTGCGCGGCGCGGCGCAAGAAGTCATGACGTGGTTTAACTGAGGAGGCGATTTAATGGGCATGTTTAACTTTGCGAAGAAGGACACGGAGTTTTTCGATTTATTTTTGGAGAACGCGAAATTTTTTCATTTGGGCGCGGTGTTGCTCGACGACGTGATAAAAGACCCGAACCAAGCTTTGGAACGGATAGAAGATATTTTGGGGCTTGAGTCGGCGGCTGATGAAATCAACGAGAAAATTATCAGCAAGC
>JAFPVP010000203.1 GCA_017412925.1 Selenomonadaceae bacterium | reverse complement strand
CCGACGGGTTGCGGGTCGGTTCTCCACATGCCAATTCCCGTCAAGCTCATAGTTAGTTTCGTGCGCCCGTGAAGTCCGCTCTGCAAAGCGATAAACTCGGAGCTTTTGGTATAAATCGACGCTAAAAGGAGCGAGCCTTCATTAGCCTCGGTGCCCGTCGAGCAGAAGAAACATTTTTGCAAATCGCCCGGCGCAATTTCGGCAAGACGTTCAGCAAGATTGACAAAGTTCTCCGTCAGATAAATGTTGCACACGTGCTGGAGCGTTTTAATCTGCTCAATCATGCGCGCGGTTATGAAGGGGTTGCAATGCCCGCAATTAATCACGGAAACTCCCGCATAGCAGTCGAGATATTTTTTGCCCGTGTCGTCGAAAAGATATTGCATGTCGCCGCGCACGAATTGCGGCGGGTCGCTGTAGAAATGTCCGAGGCAAGGCATAATGTATTCGCGCTTCTTCTCTAAAATTTTTTTCGCGCCGATATATTTTTCCAAGTCAATCACCTCATAAAGATTTTGCTAAAGCGCGGCGAGCAGTTGAAAAATTTTTAACGCTCAATCGCGTACACTGTTGCGCCGCTTTTAAAGCGGCTCACTCCACAAAATTTTTTCAAGCTTAACACGTTGTCGATTAAATATCAAGTTGCACAGGCGACAGAAAATTTTTCGTAAGCCGAAGCGCGGCGAGTGGCTGAAAGTATTTTAACATTTCAGCGCGCACGCTATTTAGCTTGCGTTTACTTTTTAAAAGTAACTGCACAGGCGACAGAAATTTTTTGTAATCTGAAGCGCGGCGAGTGGCTGAAAGTATTTTAACGCTGACTGCGACCGCTATTTGCTTACTTTCTGAAAGTAACTGCACAGGCGACGGAAAAACTTTCCGAAATACTGAATGTTCCCCGATAGCGATGCGTCGAAATTATTTTATGCGTTGGAAAAAGTATTTACTAAGCTTTATCGGCGAGAACAAATAAAGCTAAATGGCTCATTGAGAATCATGAAGAAAGCCCTGCTGACTAAATTACTCCAAGTAGCTAAAAATATTTGTTGACGAGAACGTGAATTCAATGAGTAAATATTTTTCTGTGTTAAAATTCAAAGCTCTCAGGATTTTTGCAAAAAGTACTACCATAACTTACTTTGTGATAAACGCTGTTCCAATTTAAATCGCGCCATCGGGCTCCTAATATCCATAAGATATCAGCACAACTCTGGTATTAAGCGGCGGAAAGAAAAATTCTATCTTCCTCCACTGACTATTGTGATAAAATAAATTTGACTTTACCAATACCCTCTAGGCAGTCTCGTCGCCCTCAAGCTTGAAGTCACAAAGTTGTACGCCTCTTGCGTGTTATTAGCATTCGTGCTATAATTAATTTAATAATAACGAGGCAGTGTGATTCGGAGGTGGTTGCGTGAAAAATAAAATAAAAAAGCCCTCCAAGGCGGAGGGAATTTTTTTCGGAGACGTTTAATATCGCATAGGGATACATTGACGGCAAACTGGTACATTACGCTACTAGCTAACAGCTTCTTTATTATACGGGAATGAGACTTGGCGAAATTCTCGGATTATGCTGGTATAATGTAGACTTCGCGAACAAAAATAAATTTATTTATATGCATAACACTCAAAAATTACAGGAAGAAGCGGCGATAATTTTCGATAAACCTTGTTATAACAATTAAAAGTAGGAGGAAATTTTTAATGAACATATTTCAAGAAATTTACACGGTGACGGGACGGCTCAATCGCGGACGATTTTTTAAATATTATGTCCTTGTGACGATTATGGGCGCGACGGCGACTTTTGTAACTTCCTGCATGGCTACACTTTTGACGGGCGACCCAAACGGCTCGCTAGTGAAAATGATAACTGTAACTTGGGCGGTTCTGGCGACGGCGGGCGCGTGTATGCTCATGGCGCGTCGTCTGCACGATTTGGACAAAAACGGAGGCTTGTTCCTTATTAGCTTTATTCCGGTCGTCGGACTAATTTTTATGGTTTATCTGTTTTTCAAGGAAGGCACGGTCGGCTACAACAAATACGGCGCAGACCCGCTTGAAACTTAAACACGGAGGAAAATTTTATGGAACTGCTGAACAAAATTTACACAACGGAAGGGCGGCTCAACCGCCTGAGCTTTTTAAAGTATCAAGTAATTTGGACGCTGATTTCCGCAGTCGTGGTATTTATTCTCGCCTTCATCGGCGGCTTTTTGTCGGGCGATCCGCAAAGCGTTTTGGTCACGGTGCCGACAGGAATTTGGTCGTTTATCTCAGGCATCGGTAGCATTATGATAAGTATTCGACGCCTGCACGACTTAAACAAGAGCGGCTGGTGGCTACTTCTCTTCTTGATTCCGCTTGTCGATATATTTTTCTTGGTTTATATTTTCGTCATACCGGGCACGGGCGGTCGGAATAGATACGGCGCAGACCCGTCGCAAAATTTTCTAGTTTTACAATAAAGGTTTGACAAGCTACAAAAAAATTTTTACCTTGTGCAGAATTCTTGTAGAAAATTATGATTGGTTATGTTAGAATAAGCGCAACAAATTTTTGAGGAGGCAATTTTAAATGAAAGTAACAGTAGTTGGTTCGGGTAATGTCGGCGCGACCGTAGCGAACGTCCTGGCGACCAAAGGTTTTGCAAGCGAAGTCGTCCTTATCGACATCAAGGAAGGGCTCTCCGAAGGCAAAGCGATGGACATCATGCAGACGGCGCACATGCTCAATTTCGACACGACAGTTTGCGGCGTGACTAATGACTATGCGGCGACGGCAGGCTCGCAGGTCGTTGTTGTCACCAGCGGCATTCCGCGCAAACCCGGCATGACCCGCGAACAACTCATCGGCACCAACGCAAAAATCGTCAAGAGTGTTGTCGACCAAATCTTGGCGCACTCGCCCGAAGCAATTCTGATTATCGTCTCGAATCCTATGGACGCGATGACTTATCTGACGCTCAAGGACACCAAGCT
>JAFPVP010000202.1 GCA_017412925.1 Selenomonadaceae bacterium | reverse complement strand
GGCGAGGCGGGCTTGGCTCATTGCGTCGCCTACAGGATAGCCGGCTCCGAAGATATTTACGACAGGGCTTGGCGCGGCGATTGCGCGTCCGTCAACTTCATCACCTGCCACGACGGCTTCACGCTTTACGATTTGTTTGCCTACAACGACAAGCACAACGAGGCGAACGGCTGGGGCGGCTCCGACGGCGGCGACGACAATCACAGCTGGAATTGCGGCTGGGAGGGCGATTACGATTTGCCCGCCGATGTTAAATATTTGCGCCACAAGATGATTAAAAATGCCGCCGCAATTTTGCTCACGAGCATTGGAATTCCGATGATTCTCGCCGGCGACGAATTCGGCAACACTCAATACGGCAACAACAATCCCTACTGCCAAGACAACAAAATTTCCTGGCTCGATTGGAACGACCTGCAAAAGAATCAAGACTTGTTTAAGTTTTTCAAGAAAATGATAGCCTTCCGCAAAAATCATCCCGTTTTGATGAGAATGTCGACGGGAATTCCGATTGGCTACCCTGCAATCAGTTCGCACGGCGTCGAGGCGTGGCAATTCGATTACTCGCCCGAAAATCGCGTTGTCGGGATTATGTTCGCGGGGAAAACTCGCGACGGCAAAGACGATTTTATTTATCTGGGAATCAACGCGCACTGGGAAAGCCACGGCGTTTGGCTGCCCGCTCTGCCGCAAAATTTAAGTTGGCAGGTCGAAGTCAACACCGATTTGGGCGACAATGCTTTTTACGACGAACCCGCGCCGATTAATTCTGCGGAGAAATTCGTTATCGGGGCGCGTTCGGTCATCATCTGCACGGCGAAAGGAGCTTGATAACATGCCGGCAATCAGCGTTAAATCTATCGCGTTGGCTGAATCTCAAAAAAAAGTTTTGGCGAAAAGATACGTCGAAATTTTTTCCGAGATAACCAACGTCCCCAAAGACCGCGTTTATATTTTCTTTGACGGTCACGAACTGGAAGACGTCGGCGCGGCGGGAATTCGTTTCAGCGAACACCCCAGCAAGGCGTGGAGCAAATTCAACGAGGACGAGTGGAGCAAAAATCCCGAAATCGTCGAGAGAATCAAAAAGGCGGCTGAAAGTTAATGGACACTCTTGACGCAATTTTGACGCGCAGAAGCACGCGCGGTTACAGTTCGGCTCCCGTCGAGCGCGACAAGTTGGAAAAAATTATCGAGGCGGGCAGACACGCTCCCAGCGGCGGCAACAATCAGACGAATCATTTTATCGTTGTGCAAGATAAAAAAATTCTCGACAAACTCGCGACGCTTGCACAAGAGGCTTTCGCGAAAATGGAAATCACGCCCGAAACTTATTCGAGCCTCAAAACTTCGATTCTGCTTTCCAAAAAAGGCGGCTACGTCTTCCACTACAACGCGCCTGTTCTAATTATCGTCGCCAATCAAAAAAATTACGGCAACAACATGGCAGATTGCGCGGTCGCCGTCGAAAACATGATGGTTGCCGCCAACGAATTGGACTTGGGCAGCTGCTGGATTAATCAAATTCACTGGCTCACCGAGGACGAAAAAATTTTTTCCTGCCTGCGTGAACTCGGCTTGAAAGAAACTGAACGAGTCTATGCTTCGATGGCTCTGGGTTATGCTAAGGACGGCGAACCTAATCGCAAGCCGCTGCCGCGCAAGGGCAATGAGGTTACTTACGTTTGAATTTAAGGAGAGCGATTCAAATGATGATTTATCACGACAAGATTGAAAAGAAGGAAATTAATCCGGGCGTCGTCTTCCAATATCTGGGCAAGGGCGCGTTGATGAACGTTTTCCATTGGAACATGGCGGACGGCAGCAAAGTCGCAATGCACACGCACGAAAGCGAGCAGTTCGGCTACTGCATCAAGGGCGGCTTTATCATCGTCGAGGACGGCAAAGAATATCAAATCGGCGCGGGCGACGCTTACTTTATCCCGCCGAATGTCCCGCACTCGTTCGTTGCGGTGGGCGACACCGAAGCCATCGACGTTTTCAATCCCATTAAAGACCCGATTCCCGACGGCAGGAGAGCTTAAAATGTGCTACATATTCCTTGACGCGGAGGGCAAGCCGCTAAATTTTGAACGTTGCAAAGGAGAAGAAGTCGCAGTTATAAGAGACAGCACCACTGGCTTGGATTGGGAAGTCAAGAGCCTCGACGAGGAAAATTTTCGCTACTGCAACCGCCCGCTGAATTGGTTTGCTTTCGTCGAAAATTATATCCCGCAACTGAACAAGATGGCTTACGGCGGCTTTTCGGATTGGCGCGTCCCTTCCAAAGCAGAATTGCGCTCGCTGATTGATTACACGAAGACAAGTCCCGCTTTCCCGCAAGAAATTTTCCGGACGCTGACGGCGCAGGATTATTGGTGCGGCGCGACTTACGGCTTGCGCTCCGATTGCGGCTGGGTGATAAATTTAAATTTGGGCGCGGCGACCGCCAAAAATAAAACGCTCACAAGTTACGGCGTGGCTGTTCGCGGCAGAAAATGTCCCGACGCAAAAAGCCGATTCATCGATAACGGCGACGGCACTGTCACCGATACTTTCTTAAAAGTTATGTGGCAAAAAAATCAGAACGAGCGCAAAAGTTATGACGACGTGCTGAAAGATTTGCCGACGTATAATTTCGCGGGCTACAACAACTGGCGTTTGCCGACGATGCACGAACTTAACTCCATTTTTGACGAGAGCTTCGAGGGCGGCAGCTGGTACTTCGACGAATTTTTCGAGCATGACAAATTGAAACCGCCCATTCTCCAGCACATAACCTCGAATTTGTTCAAAAACACTTACGTCTGGGTCACGAATTTTAATTTCGGCTACGACGGCTACTACGCTGAAAAATCCATGCCGCTTTGTTATCGGCTCGTCAGAAATTTGGACGCCGCCAATAAAAAATTTCAAATACCTTCCGGCGGGCAAATCGAAATTTTCAGCGACAAAGGCGAGGTCATCAACATCAACGCAAGCCTAACGAAAACTTCTTCCGCCACGCTCCAACACTGCTTGATTGATTTGCAAACGGGCTTGCATTACGAGAAGTTGAAAAGTTTCGCGCCGTATATTGATTCGGATTTTTATTGGACGGCGGAGCCGCATACTTTGACGGACGGCGCAAGAGTTTGGGCGATATTTTTCGGCTACGGTTGCGCGGTGCCCATCGAAAAGAATCAGCGTTGCGGGTGCATTGCCATTTCCGAAGGCTACGCAAATCTCGCAGATAAATCGGAGGCGCGCTACACCGTCGGCAATGGCGTCGTCATAGACAATTTTGCAAAGCTGATGTGGCTTCGCGACGAATTGCCGCTCATGACTGCGCCGGAGGCAGAAAATTTCCTCGCCGAAAATGAACTTGTCGGCTTTTCCGATTGGCACCTGCCCGGCATGAAGGAACTTTCCACGCTGATAAACCGTAAGGTGGACAATCGTCAGTGGGTCAGCAAAAATCTTTTCCCGAAATTTTATGACGAATCGTTTGCATTCCTCGTCGCCCGCGAAACTTTCAACGGCATGTTCAACTGGGGAATCAATCACATGTTCGCTTACGACGGCTACTACGCCGACAGGTTGCGCGGCAAGTACAAGATTAAACCTGTAAGAGGTGTTACTTAAATGAAAAATTTTTTAGTCATTTCGGGTCATCCCGATTTAAAAAAATCTCTGGCGAACAAAACGATTTTGGAGGAGCTCGCTCAAAAGTTGCCTGACGCCGAAATTCGCAAGCTCGACGAACTTTATCCCGATTATCAATTCGACGTTAAGGCGGAGCAAGCCGCGCTGTTGAAGGCGGACATTATCGTTTTTCAATACCCGACGCATTGGTACAGCGTGCCGACTCTGCTCAAATTTTACATTGATAAAGTCATGGAGCACAGCTGGGCTTACGGCTCCAAAGGCAACGCGCTCAAAGGAAAATTTTTCATCGCGTCAACGACGGTCGGCGGTCCTGGCGAAGCTTATCAACACGACGGCATTGTCGGCTACACCATGGACGATTTCAGCGCGTTTCTCAAACGCTACACGATTACTTGCAAAATGGAGTTCAAAAAACTTTTCTGCACGTTCAAGGCGAATTATATCCCCAAAGTTTATCCCGAAGAAAGATACACCGAAGTCGTTACGAATTGCAAGAAGCACGCCGACGATATGGCGGAATTCATTTTGGCTTTGTGATTAGAGGGCAGGCAAATGAAAATTATCGGATTGAACGGCTTGGCGCGGCTCAAAGGCAACAGCGCGAAACTTTTGGCAGAAGCTTGCCGCGGAGCAAGTGACGCCGGTGCCGAAATTCAAATCGTGAATCTTTATCCGCTGAACTTCAAAGGCTGTCGAAGTTGTTTCGCCTGCAAGCGCAAGAGTAATTTTTACGGCAAAGGTTGCGCCATGAAGGACGACTTCACAACCGTGATGAACGACATGCTGGCGGCGGACGCTTGGATTTTTGCCACGCCGATTTACAACGGGCACATGTCAAGCTCTATGAGCGCGCTGTTGGAGAGACTTTATTTTTCGCACTGCAATTACGACGCGCACGAAAGAATGGTTGAGCGCGAATATCGCAGCGTTGTGATTTACAGCATGAACGGCAACCAACAATTTATGTCGAAGATGGGCATTGAAAATTCTTGCAAGTACGATGCTTTCCTGCTGGAAAAAGGTTTTGGCGCGTGCAAGTACATGGTCGCCAATTCGACGCTCCAATTTGACGATTACAGCAAATATCACACCGCCGCCGTTCCCGTCGAGCTCAAGACCAAACTCAGCGCGGAACTTTTCCCGCAAGATTTAAATCGAGCTTACGAACTCGGCAAGGAGCTTGCTACAACTCATGAGCCTTGAATATTGACTCACGTTAAGAAAGCACCGATTGTTTCAACGACTGCCGGCAAAGTTCAAGGCGTCGTGGTTGACGGCGTCGCCTGTTTCAAGGGTATACCGTACGCCGCGCCGCCGCTTGGTGAATTGCGTTGGCGACCGCCGCAAGTTGTCAAACCTTGGAGCGGAATTTTGCAGGCGACCGAATACAAAGCACGAGCCGCCCAAAATGCCGACTTGCACGAATTCTCGACGGCGGGCTTACTGTCGGTTCTGCCAACGATTACAATCCTTTGCCGCTGGCGAAGGTCGGCAAGTCTATCGTCGTGACGTTCAATTTCCGCTTGGGCGTGTTGGGTTTCTTCGGTCATCCCGCCCTTGAGCGCGAAGGTCACGCGACAACGAATTACGGCTTAATGGATCAAGTTGCCGCGCTCGAATGGGTGCAGAAAAATATTTCGGCTTTCGGCGGCGACCCCAACAACGTAACTATCGCGGGACAATCGACCGGTGCGCAAAGTGTCTTGGCGTTGATGACTTCACCTAAAGCGGCGAACTTGTTCCAAGCGGCAATCAGCATGAGCGGCTGTACGGCGATGAGGCATTCTTACCAGAAAGCAGTTGCACTGAAAAAAGCTGATGACTTTGTTAAAGCGGCGGGGCTGGTCAATCCTACCGCACAGGATTTGCGCAATCTTTCCACTGAAGAAATTTTAAAGGCGCAAACTTTTCCAAGTTTGTTTACGACGGACGGCGAATATCTGACAGAACAAATCGGCGATGCAATTCGTGCGGGGCATGTACACGACGTGATTTTTGTAAACGGCACGGCGCGCAACGAAGGCTCTTTCCTTGTGGCGATGACAGAACTTGACGCGAAACGGCAGATGACTGCAGACGATTACATCAAGGACGTTCAAAATATCGCCAAAGATTTTCCGAACATAACCGCCGAAGATATTTTGCGCGAATACTCTTTGGAAAAATTTTCTTCGCCCGCCGAAGCTTACGCGACGATTATAACGGACGCATTGTTCGCCGTGACGGAAGAGGAAATGAATTGCACTCTTGCCGAAAAAATTCCGGTTTACTCTTATGAATTTGCCGACGAGACCGCGCCGAATTATTTGCCGGAAAATTTTTCTCACGGCGCGGCGCACACTTACGACATACCATATATTTTTCACGACTTTCCCGGCGGCAAAGCTCTTCCGACAAAATTAAATTCCCGCCAAACAAAATTGTCGCAAGAAATGATGATGCTTTGGACTCACGTTAAAAATTTGTCGAATCAAAAAAAATGGACGCCCTACAACGCCACTCAAAAAAATTATTTAATTTTCTCGGCAAAAAGTTGCAAGATGTCGACTGAGGAATACAATAAGATTCATAAATTAGATTTTTGGCAAAGGTAAAATTATGAAAGCCGAAAAAGCTTTTTTCAAAAAAATTTTCAAAGAATACATGTTGCCCGACCGTTTCCCGCTTATAGCCATCAGCACTTTTCTTTCCGGATATTTTTTCGGCGAAGACGGTTTGGCAGCGTTTTCTTTTATGTTGCCAATTTATTTTCTGTTCATCGTTGCGGGCTTCGCAATAAATTTCGGAGCATTTTCTTTGGCGGTCGACGCCGTGAGCAAATCTCAATCTGAAGTTGCGCAAAAATATTCAACTGCCGCGCTGAAACTTTCAATCGCCGTTGGATTGATTTTGGCTCTCGGAGTGAACGTGTTCTTTTGGCAGATTGTCGAATTCGAACACGTGCCGCCGAATTTATATCCGCTGTCGAAAGTTACGGGCGAACTTTGGCTGTGTGCGGATTCTTTCTGGTGGTTTCGCTTTATCTGTTGCAATTTTTGAAATTAATCGGCTTGCAAAATCGGCTCCGAAAAATTTATAAAGTCATGCTAATCCTGAACGCCGCGATAATTTTTTTGTGCATAAAAGTTTTCGGCATGGGCATGGAAGCAATCGCAGTCGGAATGATTACGGCGGCAATTTTTTGTTTGCTGTCGGAAGGTCGCCAACTTCATATGCGGCTGGGCAAAAATCTTTTCGCGCCCGTCAAGTTCGCTGAAATTCCGATTGGAAAAATTCTCCGCGCGGGCAGTTCCATTACGTTCCGCAAAATTTTTTCGCTGTCCCAAATCGTCCTGTACAATTTTTATGCGCTCCATGTTTTCGGCTTAAAGGGCGTGGCGGTCTTCGCGAGTTTGCAAATCGCAATCAGAATTTGTCGAACAGCTTCCGGCATGACACTACAGCCAATCACGCCGATTTTAACGGTTGAATTCGGCGATAAAAATTTGCCCGCGATGAAATTGTTGCTCAAGACTGCTCTGCGGCGCGGGTTAATTTTCGCGATTTTGCCGATGATAATTTTGCTGGTTGGCTCGCCACATTTTACCGAGTCAGCCGAAACCGTCGAGGCGTTAAGAATTTATGCGCTGTCGCTGATTCCCGCCGCGATTAACGCGATAATTTTGACGGCTCTTTTGACGGTCGGGCACGTGAAATTTTCAAACTTGCTGGCGTTCTTGCGCTCGTTCGCACTACTGATAATTTTTTTGGCGGGCGCGTACACGTGGCGTCCCGATTTGGTGTGGTGGAGTTTCCTTTTCGCCGAGGCGATAACTTTGGCGGTCTTGATTATCGGCGTGAAAATTTTGCAACGCAAAGGAACGCTCCTGCCGAAAATGCCGCCGTCAAAATTTTTTGTCATCAATCGGCAGCTCAACCTTGACGAACAACTCCCGAAAAATCTTCCCGCGCACGTCACGAAAATTTTATCGGAATGGGTCGCGCTCAATAAAAAATTCAACGACCGCAAGAAAGATAATTTTACGGCAGTCCAAATCCGCACCGACGCGGAAAAAATTTTTCTGACACTGCGTAGCAACGGCAAGCTCTTTGATTACCGAAAATATTTCAGCGAAAATCCCCGCGAAGATTTTTTGCGGCTCGTCGACTCGTGGAATTTTAAATTTGTTTTGGGATTGAACAATTTGCAAGATCATGCCGCTCGGCTACAATTTAAATCGTTCGCTTTACGCAATGGCGGCTCTCGTTCAAGACTGCGGCGAATATGGGCGGGTCGGCTACATGGCGGCGGGCAACAATGCTTTTCTGACGAACAACGGCACGATTAATTTGCACTACAGAGACATCGTGGCGGCCTACGCCAATCAACTTGATATTTTCGGCAACACAACTCTCAAGTACGATAACATCATGGGTTGGGGCATGCTCGCCGGCGAAAATTCCACGCTGATTAACAACGGCACGATTAATTTTTTCTACGACGAGGCAGACAGCGCGGCGACTTACGGCTTGTTCTCGCACCCGATGTACGTCTACGAAAATTCCACGATGATTAACAACGGCACAGTCAACGTCACGGGCAAGGGCAGCGCGGGCGCACAAATTCTGTCGCCTACGGCATGAGCGCGCCCAGTCTCGGAACTTTCATTAACACCGGCAAGATGACAGTTATTTCTCGCGGCGAAACTCCAGCACGAATTGCGGGCGTTCAAGCGGCTCAAAATCCTGGGGCTTATGGCATGGTTATTTCACCCGTTGGCGCGGGAACTTTCACCAATAGAGGCGTCATCACTGCGAAAATTCACAGCAACGAAAACGCCAGCGCGGGAGCTATCGCCGCCGGCATGATGGTTTTCAACACAACTCATCCCGGAAAAATCACGCTCGAAAATACTGGCTTCATAAATGTTTCGTCGGATATTCCTGCCAGCGCACAAAATAATTATCTGCCGCGTGCCAGCGAAATTGCCGTTCATTCCATGCTGCAAGCGGGAAAAGCTCCGCCCGAAATGAGCAACCTTGAAATTAGAAATTACGCCACGACTTTGCGCGACTTCGGCGCGACGAAAGATTTAATTCAGGCTCGTTGGGCGAATATCGATTTCTCCAAGACGAATTTAATTTTGCGTCCCAGTTCAGATTACTCCGCCGGCACGAGCTACGAAGTTTCAGCCAACACGCTGGTCACGAAGATTGAAGAGGCAGCTTATCCCGACGCGCCGGTTAATGTGACCGGTATCGACGCAATGACTTATTCCGCCGAAATGAGCGATTTCATTTCCCCCGACGTTAAAAAAGTTTCCGACGGCGTTTATCGGGTCTCGCTCGTTCCCGTTCACAGCGGCAAGTCGAAAAAATTAACTGCCGCCGCCGCCATGACGCCCATTGATTTTACCCGCATAAATCTCGACCAAATTAATCACGAGCTCGAAAGAAACGACCGCCTCGGACAGAAATGGTTTATCGCGCCGTATTATTCTAGATTCAAACGCAACGAGGGCTTGAGCGGACATTCCCACGGCTACATTATCGGTTCGGATTGGAAAATCGGCGAGAAATCTTTCGGCGGACTTCACGCGGCGTACGCTTTGGGCAGTGCCGACGGAAATATTTATTCGGCGGACAGCAGCTTGAAAAGTTATCTGGGCGGCTTGCACTACACGATTTATCCCGAAGAAAAAAATTGGATTCGCACGCAGGCAACTTTCTTCCACAACAGCGGCGATTCACATTTCACGATGCCGACCGCCACGAATACTTTAATCGGCAAACGCTCCAACAAATCGAACGGATTTTATCTCGCGGTGAACGCCGGCATGAGCAATCAGCTTTCCGAAAAAAATGAGTTGCGCTCCGAAATCGGCTTGTCCTATTTGAAGATGACCGACGCGCCGAAAATTCATTGGGGCGTGCTGGGCGAACCTATTTCCGGCTACGACATGAAGTTTGACAAATACAACGCGCTTTATGCCACGGCGAAAACTTCTTTGATTCACAACTTCACCGACGGCGACGACGACAACAGCTTACTGTTCTCTCTGGGCTTGCGCGGTCGCCTCTCCGGCAAGAAACTTACTCTTAAAATGATGGACACAAATTTTGGCGACTCCGTTCGTGAAGATAGCGTTCAAGGTTTGGTCGAACTTTCCTATCGCCGCCAGATTAATAAATTTTTCGTCGACGTCGGCTATCAAGGAATTTTCGGTAGCAAATCTAAAAATCATCTGTTCCACGCCGATTTAAAAATGAATTTCTAAAAGGTAAGCGGCTATGAAACTCAAAAATTTTTTCGCGATAATAATTTTTATCTTGGCGATTGGGAAAATTTCTTTCGCGCAGAGTATCGAAAACATCAGCGTAAATCTCGACGACAAAGAAAGTTGCAAGAATTATATTGCGGCGGTCTGTGCCGAGACTGTTAAATTGCTCTCCGAAAAAAATTTGCCGCCCGCGCCCGATTACGATTTACTTTGCCGCGCTGTCGAAAAATTTTCCGACGGCAAGAACGTCGTTATCTTGGACGAGGTCGGCTACCCTTCGATCATGGTTAAAATTCCCGCGTTCAAAATCGCGGCGGGCGTTCACCCCATGTTTACCGTCAAAGGAAAAAATTATTCCTGCGTTTATTTTTCAAAGTATGAGAACATTATTTTTCACGGACGCGCTTACAGTTTGCCGAATGTGGAGCCGTCTACGAACATTGACATGGATACAGCGCGGCGAGTTTGCTCCGTCAAGGGTCGCGGCTGGCATTTGGCAAGCAACATTGAATACAGCGGCATTGCCCTGCTTTGTCACAAGCACGGCTTTTATCCTCACGGCAACACCAACACCGATATCAGCGAAAATTTTTATCCGAACGAGCACGGTCGAGTTGTCGAGGAAAAACGCGCTCCCGACGGAAAAATTTTGATTCGCAAGACGGCGACGGGTAGCGGTCCTGTCACGTGGGCGCACGACGGCACCGCTCACGGCATTTACGATTTAAACGGCAATGTTTGGGAAATGGCGGAGGGTATTCGATTAGTCAACGGCGAGATTCAAATTTTGCTCGACAATGACGGCGTTCTGCCCGAATGTCGCAACGATTGGAAGGCTATCGACAAGCGCGGCAACCTCGTGAAAGTCGGTAGCAAAAATACTTTGAAGTTCGACAGCACTAAGGGCGACTCCTCAAGTAAATTCAGGCTAATCGAGGGCGCGACGCTGTTCTTGTCCCTACAAAGAAAAATTTCAATGTATCAGCCCGAAGACACCAATAGAAATTTCGGTTACGTCACTTGCAAGTTCAAAGATTTGCGCGCGGATAAAAATCTTAATGTGCCCGCGATTTTACGATTGCATTCGGTCTTTCCGTTCGAGGACAAAAAAAATTTGCCTGACGACGGATTTTTGGTCAGAAATTACGGTATTCGGCGCATCATGAAAGGCGGCATGTGGGGTCATTCGGCGGGATTGTTCGGTGCCAGTTTTGCCGGTGCTTGGAATGATTCTTCGCCGGGCATGGGCTTTCGTTCGGCGTTCATTGACTTGGAGGAGCGATGATGAAAAAATTTTTGGCATCGGCGGCTATCTTGCTCTTAATTAGTTCGCAAGTTCAGGCAGCGGCGGTCGCCGGGCAAGACGATTGGGAAGATCTAACCGAGCAGGAAGAACTTTCCGCCGAAAAGCCCGTTGAAGTTCACGGCAAACTTAAATTGGAGCGAAAAATCTTCACCGGCACAAAAGATTATCCGACGACTTTTGGCGAGACGAAAAATATTGCCGAAGCTCAACTCGATTGGCGATTGAGATTCGCTCCGCGCTGGTATATCAAAGGTCGCTTGCAAGGTGATAGAATTTGGCACAAGCAAGGCGGTCGCGATAACGAATTGAAATTTAAGCAGCTCTACGCCGAAGGAAAAATCGGTGTCGTCACTCTTCGCGACGGAAAAATCCCGATTTTTGACGCGCTCAACCTCACAAACGGCGGACTTGTCATCGACAGCGAAATTACCGGCGGGCAAGTCAGAATTCCCGTCGGAAATTGGAAAATTATCGCAAGCGGCGGCGTCATTCGCAACGATGATTATGATTTGACGCGCACGACGACAATTTTTCGCACGGACAGCACATATCTTTCCTTGCAAGCCGAAGGCAACCTTAACGAAAATTTTTCCGTGGCGGCGGGCGTCCACAACATGCATAATACCGCCGGCGGCTTAAGTTTGCCGAACGGTGCGCCTTACAGTCCAGGCGGCAAAGGTTTTTTCGAGAGCGGCACGGAAAAAAATAATACCGTCTTCACGGCGGGCTTTGATTACAAATTTAATCGGAATTTGACGTTCGGCGGCATTTACGCGGCGGGTTCTGCCGAAATCACCAAGCAAGCTCAACAAAATTCTCGCGAAAGCACCGACGAGGAAAAAAGTTACAGCATTCAACTGACTTACGGGCATCCGGAAGATAAATCGGCGGGAAATTTCAGCGCGTGGCTGGCTTATCGTCAAGCGGGCAGAGTCGGTTCGTATCGTCCCGCTTATAAAGGCGTCGGATTCGGTGAACGCGGTGCTGAAGTCGGAATTCGTTATCAAGCGTTAAAAGAACTCGCTTTTGAGTTGATTTATTTCGACGGCAAGAAAGTCAGCCGTTTAAGTCCGCCCGTTCCCGATAAAAACAATCCAAAAATTCACAAGTGGTATCTCGGCGCGGAATTTAGCTTTTGATTAAGGTTTGCCATAAAGTTGCATTCTCTCGTTGATAAGTATAGATTATTTTTTGTGTTAAGCAAAAGCATTTTAACTTTTTTCACGATTTTATATCCTCCACGATGACGGGCAATTTCTCTTTGAACACGGTGAGAATCTGACTGGCGATTTCCCTCATTTGCGGGTGCGCCGCCTTAGCTGTCCTAAGTTTTAAAATATATCGCCACTCGCGAAGATTAGCCGTCATGTACAATTCGGATTTCAGACACAGCGGCAGGACAGCGCGGGCTTCTTCAGGCGAATACCCAACGCCAATTAATAAGCGATAGGCTCTAGTGGCTTGTCTTATACTTATAGTCCAATCTGCAATACTCACAGGCTTTTCTATTAAAGGCTTAATAACTTCAAGCTCGTGTATTTGACATAGCGTGTCGATTCGACGGTACAGCTTGCGTGTCTGTGGCGAACAAGTTCATTTTAGATAGCGCGGTCGCAGATGATGTGGAAAGTTAAGCTCACGTGTTCGAGTACGGATTCATGCCCGCGCTTGATGAGCATACGGACAAATTGTTCTGCGGAATCGTCGCGGAGCTTTGATTGATGACTTACTCGCCCGCAAAGTTCAATCTTCTTTAAAATTTTTTCAGGATTGATTTGGTCGACGAGTTCAGCCGACGGTTGAACTATTTTCATAAGCATTCCTCCTTTTTGATAAGTTAAATAATTGATTCTTCAACTTCCTTTTCATTGCGTTTGATAAATAGCGCGTCAAGCCACGCTTGAGCCACGTGTCTTATGTCAAATTTTCGATTGAGGCGAGCTTCACGCTTTGCGTTTTCATGAGAAAAATTTTTTAATACGTACCTGTTGTTATCACTTAACAAATATGCCTCCACATAAGCGTAACACGAATCGGGTCTATGTACTCTTAAAAGGGCGATAAAATCTTTGTTGATATAGTCACCACGTGTTGTGCGAATAAATTTCATAGCAAATCAATCCTTTCTAAGCACGGTCGGTTTTGGAAGTCACCGTGATTATTTGCTTTCCTCCTTTTTCGTTTTTGACACTGGAGCACGACGGCGATATTTCGCAAGCGACGGCACTCGTCGCAGAACCGGCGGGTGTAATAGCCGGTGAATTTTTTGCCGTATTGCTCGCAGGTCACAGTTATAATTTTTGTTTCGTTATCCATGATGCCTCTCCCATTCAGTCATTTACAATTACTCTCATTTATTAATCTAGCCATATAGCCGCAGGTTTTTCGTTAGGTAACTCTTTAAAGTAGCGGTAAATCTCGTGCCCACGGCATTGGTTCTGTCATCAATTTTAAAACCTCTGCTAAATTCGCCTTGTCAGATTCGAGTACAACTTCGTCGTGCACGTGAAACACAACAGAATAGCCAGCGTTTTCTAAGCGTTCAATCGCAACGGCAAGACAATCGCGAGCTATTGCTTGTACTATGTTTTCAATGGGTTTTCCGCCATATGTTTCGAGCCGCGTTTATTGCTTTGACTGCAATAGGTGACGGACGGTTTGTCCCACTGATTCATGCCGAGTTCAGGGTTCGCGTAAAAAAGTTTGCGCCCACTCGGCAAAGTTATTGTCATAAAATCGGCTTCACGCTCAAACAGTAAATTGCTCACCTTAATCGAACAGCCTGTTTTTACGGTTGCTATAGCCGCATTCTCAATCTTGTACCACAAATCTACAATCCGTTTATTTGAACTGCGCCACCTAGTAATAATTTCAGGCAAATCTTCTTCCGGTATACCCATATCGAGCGCGCCCATAGTAATTATCCCGTTGTGAGGGTTAAATAAAAGAAACTTCAAACAAAAAATGTTATCCTGTAAGTAAGTAATTGCAGAAGGAACAAAAGATGTTGAAGTTTCAAGAAGAGTATAGCATAGCTCATCAGTCCTTTGAAGATTTTATTTTGGTCATCTTCGTCTTGATTGACGACTTGTACAAAAAGGTTGCGCCCGACAGCATCAAACATCGTCGTAATGTTGACAAAGCTCTTAATCACAATCCTGGTCGGCGTTGATTCCGAGAACGCTTGGTATGCTCTCGTCAAGAAAAATTTCCGACATCTTTTTTCGAAAAAGTGCGAGAGCAGTCAATTTAATCGTACTCGTCGCAATTTGGCGCAGGTCATAAATTTGATTTTCACAGAGTTTGCAAGACAAATTACAGACAATATTTTTATTGTGGACAGTTTTCCACTGGAGGTGTATAAATTCGGACGCGCTCATTTTTGCAAAGTATTTCGAGCGCAAGGAGCGACCTACAGTCATAATCCATCCAAAAAGCAGAATTATTTCGTTTTCAAAGTTCATGTCATTACGACCTACCAAGGAGCTATCAAAGTATTTGAAATAACGCCTGCCAACATCGACGACCGTAAGGGGTTTGAAGATTTAAGGTTGGTAATAAAAGCCGATTCCGTTATATTAGGCGACAAGGGCTATATTTCACAACCTCTTGAACAAGAGCTTCCTTTTGACTTTGAAACGTAGCAATCAAATATATTCCTCGACCTTGTAAAAAGAAATATTTAAGAAGCGTCGACGTATTGAAACTACTTTTTCTCAATTAAGCGAGCAACTGAATGCCCAACGCGTTTTGGCTAAGTCTTTTGTTAGGCTCTCATTGCGCCTGCTTACTAAATTCTTGGCTTTTAATCTGTGTTTGTTACTCGCTAAATCGAATCACATTAAATCTTTGATTTTTTTACCCTCACAACGAGTTAATTAATGCTCTGACGCCGCCTTGATAGCCAAGCGCGAGTTCGGCAACCTTGCCACGTTGTCTTAAGGCGTATTCAGGATTACCTTTAGATATTTTCTCAATCGGTACGCCAAAAATTTGACTTGCAGACGCTTCATAAATTTTGCCATGCGTCCTAAAGACTTCAAGTCGCCATTTTTCGTCAGCAAGCCATGAAATGATTCGTGCTTCAATGCTTGAAAAATCTGCGTCAATTAATTTTTTTCCTTTGGCGGCGATAAATAATGTGCGGATTAATTGCGATAGCGTGTCCATTATCGAGCTGAACAGCAACCGAAGTTTATCTGCTTCGCGTTTCTTGACAATTTCACGAGCCATTGGCAACAAATCAATATCAATATAGGTTTTGGCTACATTTTGAATTTGAACGAGACGACCGCTCCACCTGCCTGTTCGATTTGCCCCGTAAAATTGCAAAAGTCCTCTGACACGATTATCCGCACACGCTGACGCCGCGATAGCATCATATTTTTTCGTGCTGGTTTTACCTAGCTCCTGACGAATTCTTAATACTCGCTCGGCGTCTCCTGTAACTGATTCAAGCATTTGCGCTACTGTATCTTTGCGCAAATTATCAACGTTCCCGACGCTTGTATTTTTAAACCATTTTGTAAGCTGAGACACAGTATTTGGATTCTCAAGCCCTATTATCGAAATCGCTTCTTGAATTAACTTTTGTCGCGTGTTGTACGCAATTTCAAGGGCACCATAAATCAATTCGGTATCGACGGCTACGCCGCGCGTGTTGATGATAATGTCTGTCTGCCACTGCTTTTCAATCTCAGCGGGCACAGGAAAAGCCGCAAGTCGACGTTCAATCTCCATTTCAGTAATAACGTCGCCCTTGCAATACTCCTTAAACAGCTCCCATTTATCGCGGTCGTGCTTAGGAAGATTGCGAATTCTGCCTCCGTTTGTTTTCGTCGGATTGCAGGGCGTACAGAAAAATCGAATCAAAGCTTTCCCCGTAGACAATTTGCGCTTGTCTTCAGGCAGACCGAGTGCTTTGCCCGTCGCATCTAATCCCGCCGTATAGCCGCAATACAAGCCATGTAACATCGTATCGCGCCATTGCTCGATAGGCAAAAGTTCACTGAAAAACTTTGAAAGACAATACCACTCGAAAGCGGCGTTGTAAGCGTGCTTTACGTATTCAGGACTTTTTATCGCGTCTGATAACCACAGAGGAATTTTTTCGCCTTGTGCTAAGTCAATAATCTCAACCGGTGCGCTGTCTACGCTGTATGCTAAAAGCAAAATTTCAAAATCCGAACTTTGAATATACCTATAAGCTCCGGACTTCGTGATAGGCTCGCTACTGTACGTTTCGAGGTCGATAGACAAATGTTTCATAGCTAAACCCTCGTTTCATGCTTAACCCGGTCTTGTTCTTCGGCTTGTTTGGCGTCGTTCCACGAATTTAAATCGCCGGTGAGGTAGCCTGTTATTCTTCTAATACGCTCAAATTTTTGATTATTTTTAACCCAATCAACTTTTACGGCATCACCTTCGGCTGTAAAAACGAATGCATCTGCGTTTGGCTTGATTTTCTTGGCTTGACAAATATAATGTCGCAATTCTTCTTTTGAAGGTACGAACCCAAGGACTTTAACGTTTACTCCGTCGATAACCATCGCTAATCTCCTTTTTACGATACGAAATCCCTACTCTTCATGCCGTGTTTGTACAGGTCGGGCAAGTCAACGATAAGCAAGTTTTGATTATCATCATGTGGGATAAGAAAATTTCCATTGGCAAGGATAACGTTTTTCACAAGGACTAAATTCTTATGGCGAAATAATCTTATAACCTCCGCTTGCATAGCCAATCATAATCTCAAAAATGTGGGTGTCCGACTTCGATAATGCCGAACAAGATTTTTAGTGTCTCGCCACAAATCCAGCGTCGCCCGCGTCGGTCAGTGAAAATCAGAAATTTACGCATTGCAATCACCCCTAATTAAATTTCATACTCACCGCTATCAATTTTTTCGGCTAGTTCACGTAATAAGTCGCTGATGGATTTTGGGGTAACGACGATTGGCTCGCCTATGCTTGCCCGCCACACTTCGTGCATTTTCAAGAAAACGTCTCTTGCATCGTCTAAAAGAATACTTGTTTCGCTTTTGCTTCCGTCAGCGTTGTGTCTGGTTGCGTAGCTAAGTTCTGTATACCAAATGCTCATAGCACGCCAAAATCTCTCTTCGAGTTCTTTTGGCTCTATAGTCATTTCACCAACTCCCTTGCTAAATTTTATGCGACGAAGCCCGCAGTTGCTAATGATTCAGGACTGCGGGCTTTTGCTTGCTATAAATAATTTTAAATGGGCGCACCCGTCAACGGACTTACTGCACTCGGTGTTTCGCCAATACCTGCGAAATCAGCAGCGGCTGATACAGTACCGGCAAGCGGTTCGCCTTCGCGGGTTTTCATAACGTTGCCTAGCCCACAGCCGATACCCTTTTTACCAGCGCGATTGTAGCTGAAAAAATTAATCGTAACTCGCGCATACATTCCGCTGTAAATATCTTGCGGTAAAAGTTCCGTGTTGATGTCGCTCTGGTGCACGACTTGCGGTTTATTTTTCGTCGCCGCTGTAAGTACCCAATGCCCTTTACATTCGGGACCGTAAGGCGTGCCGTTATCGCGAACCCCGTCACCGTCGTGAATCGGAATCGGCATTATAGGAGGACGAACACCGCCCAATAATTTAGTTTGCGCCTCCTTTGCCGCCGCCTCAATGCTCGCGTCGATATTCTGCTTAACAGCTGTGTCAGTTTTCGGAATCAGCAACGTAACCGAATATTTCGGCGTGCCGTTCGGGTCATTGACGTTAGCTCGCGGTGCTACTAAGTTGACATAGGAAAGTCTCACTTCGCCCGTTAAAACTCTTGTCGGATTTTTGTTATACATAATTTTGCCTCCTAAACATTTGCGAAATCTGCAACTGCTCCACTGAACTCTTTTCTTACATCGTCGGCTGTCGTAAGCGTCGGCTTGCCCGGCGGCTTAATCACGAATTCGCCGACTAATTCTTTAAACTTCGCGGTGCCTAACATTTTTTCAAGTTTAGCTAAAGTTTTCGGCACGCTGTCATAAATTATTACACGTTCAATGCCTGCCGCTTGAAGTTTTTCGAGAGCCGCATCTTGATTCGTCCACGTTCGGGAACTTCGACCCTCGACGATTTTATAACCGGGTATTGAGGCGAGGCTGGTCTATGAACATTTCAATTTGCTTAACGCTTTTTCCGAAAATTGGTTGATAAAGTTTCAGTGCGCCGAGTGCATACAACATCATTTGTGGATTTTCTTTTGCCGAAATGGGGACTCCTTTACCGTGCTTATAGTCTGTGATAATTAGTTTTTCTTCACCGAACATAACGCAATCGCAACGTCCGAATGATTCGGGTACATAATCGGAGAGGTCTACTTTAACTTCAAAAGTCACGTAAGGTTCTCGCTCAAAGCTCATTGCTCGCTCAGCGAGATGTTCGACGTAAATTTTTGCAGTGTTTATCATTTCGTCATTCCACAGCGCGGAAGTCATCAACGCATTTATCGCCTCTTGATATTCTACCGCTTGAATTTTTCCGAAATAATGCTTCGCGCTGATTTCGCAGACATTGTGCGCTAGCGTTCCTTCTTCAGCGTAGATACTTGGATTTTCAGCTAATGTCGCTTCTAGTCTCGGTGCGGGCGGGCAGTTCAGCCACCTGTAAGCACTTGACGGCGACAAGAGAGCGTGCTCGCTCATATCTCCGCCCCCAAATCGCGCATTGCTACTGCAAAGTTATCAAGTTGTTCAGGCTTTAATTGCATTACTGATTGCACTCCGAACGATTGAAGTAACTTTGTCAGCTCACTAATTTTACACGCGTCCATTAATGCCGCTCCCGCTTACATAATTTGTTCTCTCGTGTATTTGGGTGCTAAAGACAGTATACTTTGCGAATTAAAGGAGATATTTCTTTTTGTTCGAGACACTGGAAAATATAATTAAATGGCGGAGGTCGGGAAGATGAAAAAGTTGATAAATTCTTGGCACAATGTTTCGTTGGCGTTGGCAATCGTGACGGCGGCGTTTGCAGTTTTCCTCGTGGAAGACACGATTCAAAAAATACTTTTGGGGTCGATAGCGATTTTGTTCCTGCACTTTTTTGAAGAGTTCGGTTTCCCCGGCGGCTTCCCGTGGATGGGCGTAAAAGTTTTGTTGGGTAGCAAGGAAATGAATTCGACGAAGTGGAATTGCAACAACTTGAATTCGATGTTCGGCAACTGGAGCTTTTTATTGTTGGTGTACTTTTTGCCACTCGTCTTGCCCGACGTGCACTTCCTGCTGTTGGCGGCGATGATATTTTCAATTTTGGAATTGATAATGCATTTAATATTGTTCAACGTGAAGCAACGGACGCTTTACAATCTAGGTTTACTCACGGGCGTGTTCGGGCTTGCGCCGATAGCGATTTATTATTTCGTAAACTTCTTCGACAGAAATTTTTACGTTTGGAGCGATTATATTTTTGCGCCGCTGTGGTGCGTCGTCGTGTTTTGTTTTTCATTCCGCTCGCCGCTTTATTGGGGCTTGGGCAAATTGAAAGGTTACAACTTGACGGCGCAATCGGCGTACGGGATAAGATACGCGAACGCGCACAACTTCAGATGAAAATTTGTTGCACGAAGCAGAGAAAAGTTGTATACTGCGCAAATCAAAGGAGATGATTGTTTTGCAGAAATTTGAGAAATGGCAAGGTTGCGGAAACGATTTTATAATAATTGACCGCGTAGGCAATGATATTGAAAGTCCGGAAAAAATTCAGCAGTTGTGCGACAGGCACTTTGGCATAGGCGCGGACGGCGTCATCTACGTTCAGCACTCGACCAAGGCGGCGGTTCGCATGAGAATTTTTAACGCGGACGGCTCCGAGCCCGAAATGTGCGGAAACGGAATTCGCTGTTTCGCTAGATATTTGCTCAGCGGCGACAAATTCTTTTCCGATGACGATTTGACGGTCGAGACGGGCGCGGGCGTGCTTACTGTCAGCATGAAATACGATTTGGTTACGGTTGACATGGGCGAGCCGATTTTCAACGCGGATAAAATTCCCGTGGACGGCTTCGGCTCTCAAAAATTGGTTTCCGAACCGATTAAAGTCGACGGCGTAACTTACAAGATGACCTGCGTGAGCATGGGCAACCCGCATTGCGTCGTTTTCGTCGATGATATTAAAGAAATTGATTTGGAGCACGTCGGACCGAAATTTGAAACGCATGAAATTTTCCCGCGCAAGACAAATACCGAGTTCGTTCAAGTCGTCGGCGAAAACAAATTGCGCATGCGCGTTTGGGAGCGCGGCAGTGGCATAACGTTAGCTTGCGGCACGGGTGCTTGCGCTACGGCGGTTGCGGCGAATTTGAACGGCTTGGCGGGCAAAAAGTCAACCGTTATCCTCGACGGCGGCGAACTTCAAATCGATTGGCGCGAAAATAATCATATCTTCATGACGGGTGCGGCCGAGCGCGTTTTTGTGGGTGAATTTTAAATGCGCGGTCTATTGATTGTAGTTTCGGGCGCGAGCGGCACGGGCAAGGGCACGGTTTGCAAAAAATTGCTGACTGACTTGCCCAAAATCGCTTATTCTATCTCGGCAACGACCAGAAATCCTCGTCCTGGCGAAATTGACGGCAAGGAATACTATTTTTTGAGCGTTGACGAGTTTAAAAGTTGGATTTCGGAAGAAAAATTCCTCGAATACGCCGAAGTTTACGGGAATTTTTACGGGACGCCATTAAATAAAATTGAAGAGCGTTTAAGTCGCGGCGAAGATATTCTTTTGGAGATTGACGTCCAAGGCGCGTTGAATGTCAAAAAAAAGTGTCCCAAAGGCGTGTATATTTTCCTGTTGCCGCCGAGTTTAGAGGAATTAAAAAATCGTATCGAGGGACGCGGCACCGAAAATCCCGAAAGTTTAGCACGCAGATTAAAAAATGCCGTCGCTGAAATAAAAATCGGGCTTGAATATGATTATGTTGTCGTAAATGACGATATAAACGCTGCAGCGGAGCAAATTAAAGCAATTTTGACGGCTGAACGCTTAAAAGTCGCTCGAAATACGGATAAATTTGAGTTTAAGGAGGATTTTAATTGAAATTAAAAGAAGATGTACTTAGCATGGTAAATCCTTCGACGGATTCTATGTTGAAACAAACGCACAGCCGCTATGCATTGGTGGTCTTGGCGTCGAAAAGGGCGCGCGAATTGCTCAACGGAGCCCCTTGTCGCGTCGAAAATCGCGCAAATAAATACGTAACAAACGCGATGGAAGAAATTAACGAGGGGAAAATTTCCTACACCATAAAGGATTAAAAAATGACTGGGAAAAATATTTTAATCGGCGTGACGGGCGGAATTGCGGCTTACAAAGTGGTTGAAGTCGCTAGCAGACTGAAAAAATCGGGCGCAAATGTCAAAGTCATGATGACTAAGCACGCAACCGAATTCGTTTCGCCGAGAACTTTTCAAGAAATAACAAATAACGCCGTGTCGGTAGAAATGTTTGCTGACGCGGCAAATTTTAATGTGGCGCACATTTCTTTGGCAAAATTCGCGGATTTAATCGTAATTGCGCCGGCAACCGCGAATTTTTTAGCTAAAATGGCGCACGGAATAGCCGACGATTTGCTCACGACGACAATTTTAGCCTTTGACAAAAAGATTTTAATTTGTCCGTCGATGAACACGAAAATGTTTGAAAATCCCGCGACGCAAGCAAATTTATCGATATTAAAAGCGCGTGGCGTGGAAATTTTAGAGCCTAATTCAGGAAATTTAGCGTGCGGCACGAGCGGTAAAGGGCGTCTGCCCGAACCGGAAGAAATCTGCGCGGCAATCGGGAAAATATTTAATTCTGTGCAGATTTTAAGCGGAAAAAAGATAATCGTGACGGCGGGCGGCACGCTTGAGGCGATTGACCCTGTGCGATATATTGGGAATCGTTCATCGGGGAAAATGGGCTTTGAAATTGCGAAATCTGCAATAAAAGCGGGCGCAGAAGTGATTTTAATCGCGGGAAACAGCAATTTAGAGCCTCCAAGCGGTTTAAAAGAGTTTATTAAGGTTGAATCGGCGTTGGAAATGCGCGAAAATGTTTTAAAACACTTTGAAACGGCAAATTGCGTGATAATGTCCGCCGCAGTCGCCGATTATCGAATTAAAAATCCCGCCGCGCAGAAAATTAAAAAAGACGCGGAAGTTTTAACGCTCGAACTCGTAAAAAATCCCGATATACTCCGCGAACTCGGCACTTTAAAAAAATCTCAAATTTTAGTCGGATTTGCGGCTGAAACGCAAAATGTTTTGGAATATGCGCGGAAAAAACTCGTCGAAAAGAATTTGGAATTCATTGTTGCTAACGACGTGACGCTTTCGGGCGCGGGGTTTGGCGTTTCAACCAATATTGCAACGATAATTTGGCGCGATGAGCAAGTTGAAAGCTTTTCAAAGATGAGCAAAGCCGATTTAGCGGAAAAAATCATTGAAAGAGTCGCCCATTTATTAAATAAGGATAAAAAATTTTTCCCCGTGACAGTCAATCAGTAAAATTTCAGAAAAGTATGCTAGGCTTGCTCCAAAACTAAATGGAGGTGAGGCTTATGCTTGACAAAGCGATAAAATTCTTCATAACGTTGACGTTGGCGATAATCGGCGGCGCGGCGTTGCATCAGGCTAGTCCGTTCCTAATCTCGTACATCAATCTGGAATTTTTCCAAATCGAAACGGGAATTTTTGAATTGACGCTGGCAAGCCTAGTTTGCATACTTTTAGGCGCATTTATCGGCGGATTAGCGGGATTTTTCGTTTCTCCGTATCTAATCGACAAATTAAGAAAGTTCACGTCTTTTGTCGAGAAACAACTCAGTAAAATGCCAATCTATGACGTAATCGCGGGGGCAATCGGGTTGGCAATAGGACTTATACTCGCAAATTTATTGGGAAGTGCTTTTTCGAGGATTCCGATTGTCGGAAATTACATTCCAATTATTTTTAGCTTAGTTCTGGGCTATTTGGGCGTTAGAATCACGATAAAAAAACGCAAAGAGCTCACGAGTAGCCTTGATTTTATACCGCACATGATAAAAGACATTTTGCGGAGTCGAGAGGCGGCAAAAGCGGAAAAAGAAGCCGAAAAAGTCGCTGAAAAACCTGTTCAAGAGGAAAATTCGCAGGTTGAGCAACCTTCAAAAGTAAATTTAGTGAAATTAAAAGAGCACAAAGATAAAAATTACAAATTATTGGACACAAACGTCATAATCGACGGGCGAATAGCGGACATTTCTAAAACGGGCTTTTTGGAGGGCACGCTGTTAATTCCGGTGTTCGTTCTGGAAGAATTGCAGTATATAGCGGATTCGCCGGACACTTTGCGGCGAGTTCGTGGGCGGCGCGGGCTTGATGTCCTGCAAAAAATACGCGATATGGAAACTCATCTTGAAGTTGAAATTATGAACGTCGATTTTGATGATATTCAAGGCGTCGATTCAAAATTGGTGCGTTTGGCGCAAAAATTAGGCGGAAAAATCATCACGAACGACTTTAATTTAAATAAAGTTGCCCAACTGCGCGGCGTGGAAGTTTTAAATATAAATGAACTTTCCAATGCCGTTAAACCTGTCGTGATTCCCGGCGAAACGATGAAAGTGCAGGTCGTCAAGGACGGCAAGGAGCCTGGGCAAGGCGTCGCATATCTCGACGACGGCACGATGATTGTCATAGAGAACGGGCATCGCTACTTGAGCCGCACGATTTCCGTCGAAGTGACGAGCGCATTGCAGACGGCGGCAGGCAGAATGATTTTCGCCAAACCCAGATAGTTTCAACGTAAAAGTTAGTAAAAAAGCTCCGGCAAAACGTCGGGGCTTTTTTGTTTTGCGTGTGGTATAATGGCGGAAAAATTTTGGAGCTGATGACTTGGAACGATTGCAGAAAATTATCGCCCGCGCAGGCATTTGTTCGCGCCGCGAGGCTGAAAAATTAATTTTGGACGGTCGAATCACCGTTGACGGCAAAATTATTCGCGAATTGGGAGCTAAAGCCGCTCCGAATCAAAAAATTCGCGTCGACGACAAACTTTTGACACTCAACACCGAAAAAATTTATCTCCTGCTCAACAAACCCCGTGGTTATGTCTCGACGGCTCACGATGAACGCGGGCGCAAGACCGTTTTGGACTTAATCGACGTTTCAGAGCGCGTTTATCCAGTCGGACGGCTCGATTTGAACTCCGAGGGGCTGATTTTGCTGACTAATGACGGCGAATTGGCTAATTTGTTGCTCCACCCGCGCTTTGAAGTAAAAAAAACTTATCGCGCAAAAATTTCCGGCACCGTCACTGAAGAAAAACTAGATAAACTCCGCGCAGGTATCGAATTGGACGACGGATTGACCGCGCCCGCCGAAATTTACATGCTTGATAAAGATTTGGTCGAAATTACGATTCACGAGGGTCGCAATCGGCAAGTCCGGCGCATGTTTTCGGCTATCGGCTGCGATGTTAAACGTCTTCGGCGGGTGAAATTTGCAAATTTGAATTTGGAGGGCTTGAAAAGCGGCAAGTATCGCGAATTGACGGCGGCAGAGGTCTCAGAATTAAAAAATTTGGTCGGTGATAAGCTTGAATAAAATAATCGTGATTGGTGGCGGGGCGGCGGGCATTATGGCGGCGATTCGGGCGGCTGAACTCGGTGCGAAAGTTATTTTGCTTGAAAAAATGCCGCAAATCGGTCGTAAGTTGCGAATAACGGGCAAAGGTCGTTGCAATTTGACGAACACAGCGGACATTTCGGAAATTGTAAAAAATATTCCAGGCAACGGGAAATTTTTATACAGCGCGTTGAAAAATTTTTCGCCTGTCGATACCGTGAATTTCTTTAATGAGCTTGGAGTTGCGACTAAAATTGAACGCGGCGGCAGAATTTTCCCCGTAAGCGACGACGCAAACGAAGTTATCGAGGCTTTGCTAAAAAAAATGGCGATTTTGGGCGTCGAAGTCAAAAATAATTCGCCCGTCAAAGAAATTCTTGCCGAAAATAAAAAAATCGTCGGCGTAAATGTCGGCGGTAAAATTTTTAAGGCTGATAATTATATTTTGGCGACGGGCGGAGCAAGTTATCCCGCGACGGGCTCAAGTGGCGACGGATTTAAATTTGCGCGGCGATTGGGGCACACAATCACGGAGATTTTGCCGGCATTGGTGCCGCTCGAAACGGAGGAGGATTTCGTCAAAGATTTGCAAGGGCTGTCGCTTAGAAATGTCCGCGTGAAACTTTTGGCGGAGGGAAAAAAAATTTCGGAGCAATTCGGCGAAATGCTGTTCACGCACTTTGGAGTTTCAGGGCCGATAATTTTAACTTTGAGCCGTCAAGCCGCAAAATTATTATCGGAAGGAAAATTCGTGGAGATTGGAATAAATTTAAAGCCCGCGCTGACTTTTGAGCAACTTGACGCGAGGATTTTGCGAGACTTTGACAAATTCAAACGTAAAACCTTAAAAAATTCGCTGACAGAGCTTTTACCGGCGAAAATTATTTCGATAGTGCTTGACCGAGCGTTTTTAGACGAAAATAAACGTGTCGATGATGTTACGGCGGCAGAACGGCGGCGATTGGAGGAAATTTTACAAGATTTGCCGCTGACGATAACAAAAACGCGCCCGATAGCCGAGGCGATAGTCACTTCGGGCGGAATTTCGGTAAAAGAAATCGAACCGCGTACGATGCGCTCAAAAATCGTGGAAAATTTATTTATCGTCGGCGAAGTGGCTGACATTGACGGCTTCACAGGCGGATTTAACTTGCAAGCGGCGTGGTCAATGGGTTACGCGGCAGGAATTTTTGCTTGTAAATATTGACAGAAAATTTTAGCAGGAATTTTTCCTCTTTACATAGAAAAATGCGGCATGGATTTATTCATTGCTGTTTTTTTAAGGGGGTTGGGGGAATTGATGTTTCTACTTGCGCTATCGCCGATTTTATGGCTGGTACTCGCGCTTAGCGTCATTAAAATGGCTGCGTGGAAGGCGTGTCTCGTGGCATTAGCACTTTCATTAGCCGTAGGAATTGGCGTATGGGATATGGAGAGCGTGCGAGCGATTGAATCGGTTTTAGAAGGCGTCGCGCTGGCTTGTTGGCCGATTTTATTAGTTATCGTCGCTGCAATCTTCACTTACAACTTAACATTGCACACAAAAGCGATGGATACGATTAAAGACATGCTAACTAGCGTCAGTCACGACAAAAGAGTACTTATTTTGTTAATCGGCTGGGGTTTTGGCGGTTTTTTGGAAGGAATGGCGGGATTTGGCACGGCAATCGCGGTTCCTGCGGGTATGTTGGCTGGAATTGGCATTAATCCGATATTATCAGTATCAGTTTGTCTCATTGCGAATTCAGTTCCGACTGCTTACGGCTCGATTGGAATACCTTTGGTGACTTTGGGGAGCGTCACGGGCTTTGACTCGGTGCAATTAGCGACATTTACATCATTGCAGCTTGGAGTTTTAACTTTATTGTGCCCGTGGCTGATGGTAATCGTGACCGGCGGCGGTTTAAAGGCTCTGCGCGGCATGACGATGTTTTGTTTAGGAGCGGGCTTGGCATTTTTTATTCCTGAATTGGCATTATCAATGTTTGTAGGGCCTGAATTAGCTGTTGTGGCGGGTGCAATCTGCACAATGGGCACGATAGTTTTCATTGCGAAGAAATTTCCGGTAAACGACCCCGAATTTGCAATGAGCGACCAAGCGCACACAAAAATTTCGACTTCAAAGGCGATAAATGCCTGCTTACCGTTCATTTTAATCTTTTTCTTCCTGTTATTCACGAGTAAATTGGTTCCGCCGATAAATTCTTTTCTAATGCAATTCAAAACGGCAGTTCCGATATACAATGGCGAGGGCGGCGTGCCTTACACATTTGTTTGGATAAATACACCGGGCATTTTGATACTTTTGGCGGCATTTATCGCCGGTTCAAAGCAAGGCGCGAGCTTTTCCGAGATGTTGGGCGTGCTAAAGAAGACAATTAACAGTTTAAAGTTCACAATGGTAACGATAATTGCGGTTATAGCGACTGCAAAGGTCATGGGCTACAGTGGAATGACAAATCAGATAGCAGACACGGCAGTTGCGGCTACTGGCACGGCTTATCCGTTAATCGCGGCGTTTTTGGGCTCTGTCGGGACATATATCACGGGTTCGGCGACTTCAAGCTGCGTTTTGTTCGGGAAATTGCAAGTAATGGCGAGTCAAGCGATTGGAGCGAATGAAACTGTACAAGCGTGGGTAGCTGCGGCGAATGCAACGGGAGCTTGCGCGGGCAAAATGATTTCTCCGCTGTCAATCGCGATAGGTTCAGCGGCAATCGGCGTCAAAGGGGCGGATTCGCAACTTTTGGCGTTCGCGGTGAAAATTTATATCCCGTTCGTGATATTTATGGGCGCAGTCGTTTACTTTGGACAAGTTTTAATCGGTTAGGAGAAATTTTTATGTCGGTTTACACGAAAACGGGCGACAAGGGCTTAACGAGCCTTTACACGGGCGAACGAGTGGAAAAAAATTGTTTGCGCGTGCAAGTTTACGGCGCGATAGACGAGGCGGACTCTGCTTTGGGCTTAGCGCGGGCATTTGTTGAGCTTGAAGACGTTAGAGAAAAGATTTTTGCGTTGCAGAAACTTTTGCCGCGACTTATGGCGGATTTTGCGAGCCTAAACAAGGAGCCGCTGATAATTTTCGACGATGTAAAGACTTTGGAAGCGGAAATGGACGTTTTAGAAGGTTCACTGCCGCCGCTGAGAGAATTTTTAATTCCAGGCAAAACAAAAGGCGGCGCGTTCCTCGACTTAGCAAGGACAATCACGCGCCGCGCAGAAAGATTAGCCTGCGAGCTGGACAAATCGGAAGAAGTTCACGAATCGGACAAAATATTTTTAAATCGCCTGTCGGATTATTGTTTCCTGCTCATGCGCAAGGAAGATTTACGGACTTAATCAATCGAATAATCTGTTTGACCGTCGCCGAAATATTTTTGGCGGCGATATTTTTTTTCATGGCGGTTTCGAGCGTCATTGGTTCGCGCAAAATCGGGAAAACCGCGTCAAGCCCCGCGTCATCGGAAATATCAGCGACTGAACCGCCAATCCCGACGGTTAAGACGTTCGGATTGAGTTTTTTCGCTAATTTCGCCACGCCGGAAGGAGCTTTGCCCTGTGCGGTCTGAAAATCAAGCCGCCCCTCGCCTGTTATGACGACATTAGCGGTTTTCAAGTCTTCGGCAATGTTCAGAGCGTCCAAAACGAGTTCGACGCCGGGCAAAAGGGAGCCGCGCAGATAACTTCTGAAGGCAAAACCTAAACCGCCCGCCGCGCCGTCGCCTGGAACGGAATTTTTTTCGAGTTTAAGGAAGTTTGCACTCAACGCGCCGAAATTTTTAATCCAGTCGTCCATTTGAGCGACAATTTTGGGTGTCGCGCCCTTTTGCGGAGCGTAAACCGCCGAGCAACCGTTTTTTCCGGTCAAAGGATTCGTTACGTCGCACGCGATACGAAATTTGCACTCTTTAAGTTCGGGCAAGACGTTTGAATCGTCAATCGCGGAAATTTTTTCCAAATCGCGCCCGAAAATCCCGCCGAAATTATATCCCAGAGCCGTCAACATGCCGATTCCGCAGTCATTGGTAGCCGAGCCGCCGATACCGATAACAAAATCGCGGCAACCGTCGTCGATTGCAATTTTAATCAGTTCGCCGACGCCGTAAGTTGTTGTATTCAGCGGATTGCGAAGATTTTCCGGAACGAGCGGAAGTCCCGCCGCGTTTGCCATTTCTATGACGGCTAATTTTTTTTCCAACACTTCGCCGAACTCCGCCGAAACTTTTTTGCCGAGCGGGTCGCTCACTTCGACAGATTTTAATTTGCCGCCGAGCCCCGCGATTATCGCCCGACAAGTTCCCTCGCCGCCGTCAGCCAGCGGGAAAATTTTTACCTCCGATTTGGGCGACGCTGATAAAATTCCTTCACGAGCCGCCGCGCCCGCCTCCAAACTCGTCAAAGAGCCTTTCAAGCTGTCTATCGCCACAACAATTCGCCTACACATTTCCTGCACCTCGCTAACTTTTTGCTAGAATTTTAACAGCCAGAAGCGTTTTTATCAATCGCGCGATTCGCTATAAAATTTGGGGGGATTTTGCTGATTGACGGCGAAAAAATTTTTTGAGGAGTTGAGGTCATGGCAAAGAAGAAAATTAAATACGTCTGCCAAGAATGCGGCGCGGAGTCGATTAAATGGCTGGGCAAATGTCCGGCGTGCGGGAAGTGGAACACGCTGGTCGAGGAAGAAATCACGGAGGAAATAAAAAATCCCCGCGCCCTGACGACAACTTTTGAGACGCCGCGCAGGATAGCCGAAGTCGATATGGAAGAATTGCCGCGCTTCATGACGGGTTCGGGCGAGCTAGACAGAGTATTGGGCGGCGGATTAATCCCTGGTTCGATAATTTTAATCGCGGGCGACCCTGGCGTCGGCAAGTCTAGTTTAACTTTGGCGGTTTGTGCGAACGTGGCACGCGGCGGACGGAAAGTTTTGTACGTGACGGGCGAGGAAAGCTCCAGACAAATCAGAATGCGAGCCGAACGATTGAACGCGCTGGCGGACGAACTTTACATCTGCGCGGAAAATAATTTTGAGCGAATCACGCACCACGTCGAAAAAATGGAGCCGGAACTTTTAATCGTCGACTCGATTCAAACAATTTACAAATCGGAGATTGAGAGCGCGCCGGGCAGTGTGTCGCAAGTGCGGGAATGTTCAGCGGGATTAATGCGGCTGTCGAAAAGTTTGGGCGTGACGACATTTGTAATCGGGCACGTGACCAAGGACGGGAGCTTAGCGGGACCGCGTGTTCTGGAGCACATCGTCGACACGGTTTTATTTTTTGAGGGCGAACGCAACGCGGACTTCCGAGTTTTGCGGGCGATAAAAAATCGATTCGGCGCGACGAGCGAAATCGGGCTGTTTGAAATGCGCGACACGGGATTAGCTGACGTGCCCGATGCGTCGAAATTATTTTTGCCGGAACGCGCTGAAGAAATTGGTAGCGTGATTGTCCCGACGGTGGAAGGGACGCGCCCGCTCCTTGTCGAAGTGCAAGCACTCGTTGCGCCGACGCCGTTCATGCCGCCGCGCAGAACTTCAGACGCCGTCGACATAAAGCGCATTCAACTTTTGCTTGCCGTGCTGGAAAAGCGACTTCACCTTAGCATTGGCTCTTGCGACGTTTATGTTAAGACGGCGGGCGGAATTAAGATTGACGAGCCGGCGACCGATTTGCCGATAGCGATTGCGTTGGCGTCGAGTTTCGCGAACAGGAAACTTTTGCCGCAGTGCGTGATTTTTGGCGAAGTCGGCTTGAGCGGCGAAGTTCGGGCGGTCAGCAAAGCTCGTCAGCGCGTCGACGAATCAATCCGCATGGGCTTCACGAACATTATCCTGCCGAAAAAAAATTTCGCGGAAGTTTCAAAGTCGTCCAAAGTGAACTTTCTGCCCGTTGAAAACTTGCGCGACGCCTTGAAAATTTCTATGCCTAGGGAGTGATTAAAATTTTTTCTAAACGATTGCTTGACTTAAAAAAAATTGTGCTGGAGGCGGCGGCGGAAAATTTTTCCCGCGTCGGCGAAATCTCCGAACTCAACACGCTGAAAGTTTTAAACGCGATGCGGCGGCTGAAAATTTCTGACGCGCATTTTAAAACGTCGACGGGCTACGCTTACGGCGACATTGGGCGCGAGAAATTGGACGCACTCTTTGCGGAAATTTTTGGCGCGGAGCGAGCACTTGTCCGCACGCAATTTGTTTCCGGCACTCACGCGCTGGCGACGGCTCTGTTTGGAATCCTCCGCCCGAACGACGAGCTTGTTTCATTGACGGGTGCACCTTACGACACGTTGCAGACGGTTATCGGGCACGCGCATGCCGCTAAAGGTTCGCTTAAAGAATTCGGCGTCGGCTATCGCGAACTGCCGCTTACGGGCGGGAAGGTCGACATTGCCGCGATAAAAAATTTTGTCACGCCCAAAACCAAACTTGCTCTGATTCAACGCAGTCGAGGCTACTCCATGCGCGAGCCGCTCACGACTTCCGATATTGAAAAAATCTGCGCGGCGGTCAAGGCGGCTAATAAAAATTGCGTGACGTTCGTCGATAATTGCTACGGCGAATTCGTCGAGACGCGCGAGCCCGTCGAAGTCGGCGCGGACGTGGCGGCGGGCAGTTTGATAAAAAATGTAGGCGGCGGCTTGGCACCCACGGGCGGCTACATCGTCGGCAGAAATGATTTGGTCGAGCTGGCGTCTTATCGCTTGACGGCACCAGGCATGGGCGACGAATTGGGCGCGAGTTTGGGCACGCCGCGACTTTTATATCAAGGATTATTTTTAGCTCCGCACGTCACGGCGCAGGCACTCAAGGGCGCAATTTTCGCGGCGGGAATTTTTTCAAAGCTCGGCTACAAGACAAGTCCATTGCCCGAAGAAATTCGCGGCGACATAATTCAAGCGATTGAACTCGGCACGGCTCAGCGGCTGATAAAATTCTGTCAAGCGATACAAAAATTTTCGCCGGTCGATTCATACGCCGCGCCGGAGCCGTGGGACATGCCAGGCTACGAAGACCAAGTAATCATGGCGGCGGGCACGTTCGTTCAGGGCGCGTCGATTGAACTTTCGGCGGACGGACCTTTGCGCGAACCCTACGCTGTTTATTTGCAGGGCGGGCTGACATTCGAGCACGCGGCGATTGGAATTTTGGGAGCCGCGCAGGCACTGGAGAACTTGTGATTCAAAAAAAATCAGCGTTGCGATTCTGTTGCCGCGCTGATTTAAATTGCCGTAGCTTATCGCCCGTGTTTAGCGAGACGTTGCAAATATTTTCCGTACTCATTTTTGGCGAGCGGCTCGGCGAGTTTTAAAAGTTGCGCCTCGTCAATGTAGCCCATGCGATAGGCGATTTCCTCAATGCAGGAAATTTTCAAGCCCTGCCGCGTCTGAATGGTGTGCACGAACGCGCCCGCTTGTAAAAGTGATTCATGCGTGCCGGTGTCAAGCCAGGCATAGCCGCGCCGCATTTTTTCCACGCGCAACGAGCTGCGCTCCAGATAAATTTTATTCACGTCAGTAATTTCGAGTTCGCCGCGCGCCGACGGTTTAATCGCCTTGGCAACGTCGACAATATTTTTATCGTAGAAGTAAAGCCCCGTCACGGCGTAGTTCGAGCGGGGCTCTTTAGGTTTCTCCTCCAAACTGACTGCCTGACCGGTCTGGCGATTGAATTCGACGACGCCATAATTTTGCGGGTCGTTGACGTAGTAGGCAAAGACAGTCGCGCCCTCGTCGTGAGAAGCCGCACGCTGAACCAGATTAGCGAAGTCCGAGCCATAAAAAATATTGTCGCCCAAAACCAACGCGCAACCTTCGCCGCTGATGAATTCTTCGCCGATTAAAAATGCCTGCGCTAAACCTTCGGGCTTGGGTTGCACGGCGTAGGAAATTTTCAAGCCGAGCTGTGTGCCGTCGCCGAGCAGTGCCTGAAATAAATGACTGTCCTGCGGCGTCGTGATGATTAAAACTTCGCGAATGCCCGCCAACATCAAAGTCGACAGCGGATAATAAATCATCGGCTTATCGAACACCGGCATTAATTGTTTTGAGACGACCTCGGTTAGCGGATAGAGCCGCGTGCCCGAACCGCCCGCCAAAATTATTC
>JAFPVP010000201.1 GCA_017412925.1 Selenomonadaceae bacterium | reverse complement strand
ATGAAAAGCCTTGTTTGGAATGGTGGACGCCTTATTAACCCTTGCTTACATACCGGCGGTTACATGCTCGTAGGTTTGTATAAGAATGGTAACCGGAAAAATCATTTTGTTCATGTATTAGTTGCCAAAGCTTTCGTGCCAAATCCTTTTAGCAAGCCGCAGGTCAATCATATTGACGGCGATAAAACCAACAATCGAGTTGAAAATCTTGCGTGGGTAACGGGTAGCGAAAATTCGCGTCATGCTCAAAGAATCGGTTTGATAAAATATGAAACGGGCTCGACTCACAAAAATTCTAAATTAACAGCTGAGCAGGTTCGATACATTCGTGAGCATTACATACCATACAATCATGAATTTAGTTCGACAGCTTTGGCAAAAAAATTTGGCGTAAATGGAGAAACCATTCTCAACGTTATTCATTGTAAAAAATACAGGGACGTTGTTTAATTGCCGCGTTGTCGTTGCCGCGAAGTTTTTTCAAAGTTTTAATCGCGTCGTCGAAGTGACCTTTAAGAGCCATCCAGCGCGGACTTTCCGGCATTCTCATCATTCCGAAGAACAACAACACTGCAGGAAGTGCCGCAACCGATAACATATATCGCCAAACGCCGTTTCCAACGTGGTCAAGCGTCACGCTCAAGACTGCATTGCAAAGGTAAGCGAGAAATTGTCCCGTGACTATCATAAGTTCATTTTGCGTGACCATGCGTCCGCGTCTGTCTGCCGGTGAAACTTCCGCAAGGTAAACCGGAACTGTAACCGACGCGCCGCCAACCGCTAAGCCCAATAAAAATCGGCACGGAATCATAACTTCAACCGCTGGTGCCAGCGTACAACCCATTGCCGCGCAGAAAAAGATTACTGCCAAAATCAAAATCATCTTGCGCCGACCCATTGCGTCTGCAATGCGCCCGCCGGTTACCGAGCCGATTGCCGCTCCGACTAAAAGTGCACTGACTACAAATCCTTCAAGTTGCGGCGTCAAATTGAGCTGGTCTTGAGCGGCCATGTACGGAAGTGCGCCATTAACGACGCCCGTATCGTAGCCGAACAGCAAACCCCCGAATGTGGCCACAACCATAACCGTTCTTACGAAGGCGCGCGCCTCCGGATTTATTTGTTCTCCACTCATTTTTTATACCTCCCTCTAATCCAACGGATAAGTGCTTGGTCGACGTATCGACGAGGGGCAGCCGTTTCCGACCGCCCGTCATCGATTGCGTTGACCCTAATCTAACGGATAAAATTTTTTCCGCGTCTTAATGCACGGATTTTTGTTTTGCAAAAGAAAATTGACTTGCCGCCACCGTTTGTGCTAAATTGAATTCGGAACGAATCAACTGCACAGCTGGAACTGCAAGTCATCTTGATTGTAAAAGTTCCGGCGTGTTTTGTAAAGCACAAAGGAGCGATTTTCATGAACTCAAACGAAGCGAAGGAAATTTTCCTGATGAGGTTGCCTGAATTGTCCGAGCCGCTCAAGTCGGCTGTCGAATTCGCGCTTGCCAACTGGCACAAACTTAATCGCGAGCCTCGCGCCTCTGATGTCGCGATAAATTTCTTTGCTAGTCTGCCCGCCCTGCCGTCGAATAATGTTGACGAAACTTTTGCCGCTAAGTTGAACGAAATGGCTAAACTTTTGCGCGACGACCCCGATGTTTGGCTCAATTTGAACGATTTACCTCACGAAGAATGGCGCGACGTTGTCGGCTACGAAAGACTTTATCAAGTCAGCAACTGCGGATGTATCAAAAGCTTTCAACGCGGTAAGGTTATGATAATTTCGCCTACAAAATGTGGAAGATACCCTTATGTTACTTTGTTCAAACCGAGTTATAGAAATAACTTTTTTGTTCATACTCTCGTGGCTCGCGCTTTTCATGCAAACTTGGAAAATAAACCGCAAGTTAATCACCGCAACGGCGACAAAAGAAATAATTGTGTTTGGAACCTCGAATGGGCGACCATTAAAGAAAACGCACAACACGCCATTAGATTGGGCTTAAGAAGAGTAGCACCGGATAATCCGAATCCTCCAAAAGAAATCCCCGAAGACATTCAGCAATATATTCTCAAGAATTACAAACGTTGGGACAGAAATTTTGGAACGAAAGCAATGATTAAAAAGTTTAAGTTGCCATTTAAAACGCTCAAGAGATTTCTCAGAGAAAATAAACTCTAATCATTTGTAAAAGTCGGGTGCCAACGGCTTCTCGCAGAAAACGTACTTTTCGGCGACGCGCTTGTCCGCCTCCGCGAATGCGTCCGAGACCGCTACGACCTTTGCGCCCTGCAAAACGTTGTTGATTCTCTCGATGTGCGTGCGCCCGACTGCGCCCGTCCCGATTAAACCGAATTTCAAGTCTGCCATTGATGATTTCTCCTCTCAAAAAATTTTTTTACCGTGAGCACATTGTAAAGATTTTTTTTGTAAAATCTTGCAGGAATTCATCGACGTCGCCGCTCCGAAAAATATTTGCGATATTCTTTCGGCGTGACGCCCACATATTTTTTGAACATTTTGGAAAAGTGCGCGCTGTCATTGAAGCCGAGCCGAAATTCGATTTCTTGAATCGGCAATGACGTTTCGACCAAAAGACTTTGCGCCTCGCCAATCCTGCGCTGCATCATGTACTGAATCGGCGACAAGCCCGTTTCCTTTTTGAAGTAGTGAGACAGGTTTGACTTGCTGATAAAAAATTGTTCGCTGATTTTTTCCAACGACAAATTTTCGGCGTAGTGTTCGTTCAAGTAATCCAAAATTTTATAAACCAATCGCTCGCGTTTGAGTTGGTTGGGATTTGCGGCGCGTTCAAGAAATTTTCTTTATTTGATAAAGTTCGGGGAGAAGTTCACCGATTGCATTTTCCTTGCCAAGGGAAATAAGCGGGCGTTCGTTTTCGTTCAAGTCAAAGCTCGCGCCGCTCAACACAAGGCAATAAGTTCGCGTTGCAAATGACAAAATCGCCCGCCGTCACCGCATATTCAATAACACCCGCCGTCGTTAGCGATGTATAAAAGCTCCAAAAAATTTTCGTGACGATGAATCATGTGCGGATGATTGCGGCTGAATTCCTTATCTACGAAAAAAATATCAACAAATTGAATGTTGTCCATAATCTCACCTCCAAAAACATTTTAGCCGATAAAATTTTTATGCGTTATGATTTTCCTACAAAGTTTCGGCGGTTTGAAAAATTTTTTCGACGGTGAATTGTAAATGGTTGCAAACACAAAAAAAAATCTCAACGGCTGACCGAAGAGATTTTTTTTATAACAAAAATTTTAATCGTTGAAATCAGCATCGCGAAGGTTAAAGCCGTGGTCGAGAGGTCCAGAACCTTTGCCGAGCTTTAAACCCGTCGATAACGCGCCCGTCAAATAACTTTTCGCGCGTCCGACAGAAGTTTTCAAGTCGTAACCTTTGGCGAGATTGGCGGCAATCGCCGAACTTAGCGTGCAACCGGTGCCGTGCGTGTTCGCAGTGTCGATTCGTCGCCCGTAAAACCATTCGCCCGCGCCGTCGTATAAAAAATCGTTGGCGTCGTTTTGTCCGTGACCGCCTTTAGCCAAAACTGCGCAGCCGTATCGCTCAAAAATCTTTTTTGCGCCGCGTTCCATGTCATCAGTAGCGGAAATCGTCTCAAGTTCGGGCAAATTCGGCGTCAAAATCGTCGCCAGCGGGAAAAGTTTTTCTTTTAACGTATTAATAGCGTCCTCGTCAATCAATTTCGCGCCCGAAGTCGCAACCATCACCGGATCAACGACGATATTTTTTGCTTTACGGAATTTTAACTTCGCGGCGATAATTTCAATCAGCTCCGCCGAAGAAACCATTCCGATTTTAATTGCGTCGGGGAAAATGTCTTCAAAAATCGCGTCGAGTTGGTCGCACAAAAATTCCGGCGTCGAATTCAGCACAGAACGCACGCCGCAAGTGTTTTGCGCCGTCAAAGCCGTTATCGCGCTCATTCCATACACGCCATTTGCCAAAAAAGTTTTCAAATCGGCTTGAATGCCCGCGCCGCCCGAACTGTCCGAGCCGGCGATTGTCAATGCAGTTTTCATCGATTCACTTCCTCGTTATTTTGTGACTATGTTTTGCTTGATGACAATCATAACATAAAACTTCCAAATTTGATTCTCTGCAGTCGTGTTTAAGTCCGTTTTTATGATGAACGTGCAACAGGGATTTACAATCAGAAAAATTTCTGTGACATTCTTGGCAAGTATAATTGTGTTTTTCCTTCAAACGACGAGATATTTCGTCCCAATTCTTAGGATAAACATTTGTCGGAGCGGTTAAATCATTTTCATCAGGCAAATCCGAAAAATTTCCGCTGTTATCGTCCTTCATAACGCTGAAAAATTCTTCGATAGAGAAATTCTCGTAAGTAAAATAATATCCTTGCCGATTCAATTTCTGCAGACAATGCTTGCAAACGTGCAATTTCTCCTCACTTTCTACTGAACGGTTATTTATAATTCGATTTACCTTGAATTTTCCCGTTGTTGAAGTCGAAACGACGTATTTATCGTATCGATTTTGTTTCCGCATGGCTTTTAACGTCGCGCATTCGATTAAATGGAACTTATACTCGTTTATTTTGTCGCCGTATTGAACTTGGTCGCGAATATACAAAATTACTCTGCTCCCTTTGTAAGTAATTCCTCCTGGCGATATTTTAAGATTCGGATCATCTGCACGTATATCCATAGTGAAGTCCGTTTTGTCTTCATCAGAAATTCCCATGAGTTCTTTAATCAATTTAAATTCGTCGCAGTTTAAAAAGTCAATTTTCTCCATTGTGAGCAATTCCTTCCGCAAGTTCATTCATTTTTTCATCGGCTTTCGTGCGGATTCTGAAATCTACTCGCCTTGAAAGTTTATCATCAATTTTTCCGTCTAAAATCACGGGTTGACTTGAGGATAAACCGTTCGCGGTGATTCTGCGAATAATCCATTCCAATTTTTCTTGCAAGGCGGGCATATTTATCGCATAAACCAAAACGGCTCGCGTTCTCGATTGCGAAAGCTCCATATTGTTCAGATATTCTTGTTGACGTGTCACGGCTCCTGCCCAAAACGGATCTGTGTGCCCTTCGATTCGTATTTCTTCGATATAATCCTTGTATTCGTCTTGAGAAATTACAAAAATGTATCGCGGAAGGAAGTCGTTAAGTATTTTTTGAAACTTCGGAGTCAAGAAATCCGAACCGACACCGAATAAAACATCCGGCTCTTTAAATCTTACCGTCAAAGTTTTTTCGTCCAGTTCCGCGTTCCATTTCGGCAAATCGTTCTTAAATTCTTCAAACAATGACGAATAAATTTTGTGTTTGATAACGGCGTAGTTATAAATCATCTCGTTTTTCTGCCGCTGTTCATTTTGTACCTGCATCATAAATGCGATAGCGATAAACATAAAAACAATCATGAGACCGGACATAATATCCGAGATTGACATCCAATGACCGTCGCGGTTTTTCAAAACAAGTTACCTCCTCTGCCCGAAGGTCTGACTTGTTCCGCTATCTGAACGATTTCTTTCAATCTGTTTGCCAAAGGTGTGTAATCCCTTGCGAATTTATTTGAAATCTGCAACATTGCCTTTCCGAGCGTTTCGAGTGACTCTCTGAAGTTCTTATCGTTCGCCGCCATCATCTTTTCCATTTTTGAGACGGTTTCGGACGTTATTTTAAATGATTCGTTGCTGAGATCGTCGGACATCTTCCGCATAGAAGCGATTGTTTGATTGGTTGTATCGGTAATTTTATTCAAAGCCGTGTTTGTCGTCGAGTAAATTCTTTTCGTCATATAGTCTGCATTATCTATGGCGTCTTTCATATCTTTCGTTAAACCGTCGAGTGATTCTGAAGTATTTTCGCTGACAGATTGAATTTCGCTCAAAACTTGGCGGAGTTTTTGCTCATACATGTTGGCAGTAACGATAAGATTTAAAATTTGTTCGCTACTTTTTGTAATCGAGGCGGCGGATTCTTCATTTTTGAAGACGCCCGACGGCAATATTCAGCCGATTGAAATTTTCGCCGAATTGTTGCGTGAGTTTTTGATTGAAATCTTTCATCGTGTCGTTTAATGCTTCGATAAAAGCCCTTGAATTACTTTCCGCCAGAGTTTTTCCGAAATCTTTAAGCTCGCGAATGACATTTTCATTGTTGTCTTGCAAAATTTTTTCTACCTGCTTAAGCACCAATGGCAATTATATAAATCACTGTAAGACCAAATCTTAAAACTCGACAAAATTTTTAGGAACCGTGCACCAATTTACGCAGGTACACGGTTCCCAATTTCTTTATAGCGTCTTCAACAGCTCCAAAATTTTTTCTACGCAATTTTCGCGGGCAAAATTCAAAAATTCTCCCGTCCGACGAACTTTT
>JAFPVP010000200.1 GCA_017412925.1 Selenomonadaceae bacterium | reverse complement strand
GCGTCGTATAATAAAACGAGCGGCGATGTCTTCTTCAAGCTCGGCTCAAATACAATAACATTGAAAAATTCCACGACCACGACTTTCCACGTCAACAATAAAATCTATGAGATTAAATAAAATCCGCGTGGAAAAAATTTTATCCCGTCAATGCGGCGGGATTTTTTTTGTGCTATAATCTGCGCGGGAGGCGACGGCAATGAAAAAATTTTTTGCGGCAGGTGTCGCAGTTTTATTCGCGGTGAATTTATTTTCGACGGAGGCAATGGCAATGGAGAAACCTAAGGCAGTAAAAATTGTTCAGACGGCGGGACGTGACGCACTCGGAGATTTCGCGCCGGAGTTCGCTCGCTACAATGACGACGTTCTTTTTGGAGAAGTTTGGAGCCGCAACGACATTTTATCCTTGCACGACAGGAGCATCGTCACGATTTGCGCGTTGGTCGGCGCGGGCGTTATCACTGACGCGCTGAAGTATCACATTCAGACCGCAAAGAAAAACGGCGTGACCCGCGACGAAATGGTCGAGATTGTCACGCAGCTGGGCTTCTATGCGGGCTGGCCGAAAGCTTGGGCTGTCTTCCCCATGGCTAAAGAAGTTTACGGCAATGACGCCGCGAAAGTTTTTGACAGCGTCGGGGAAAAAATTTCTCAGACGGCGGGCAGAAAAAATCTCGGAGACTTCGCGCCGGAATTCGCTCGCTACAATGACGATATACTTTTCGGCGAAGTTTGGAGCCGCAACAATATTTTGTCCTTGCACGACAGGAGCCTTGTCACGGTGTCGACGTTGGTCGGCGCGGGAATTTTTACGGACGCGCTCAAACATCACCTTGCCGCCGCGAAAGCTAACGGCGTGACTAAAGCGGAGATGGTCGAGCTAATCACGCAACTTGCATTCTACGCGGGCTGGCCGAAAGCTTGGGCGGTCTTCCCCATGGCTAAGGAAGTTTACGAATCATGAACAGAAGAAATTTTATTAAAGTCGTCGGCGTCGGCGCAGCGGCGATTTATCTGAGCGGTTGCGGCTTGTCGGCGATTGAAGATAAAAATAAAGAGGAGAGCGAGGTCTCCGCGCAGGGCAGTGTTTCGGAGGGACAGTCTATGAAAATTGTTGTGATTAACAGCAGCCCGCACAGCGAGGAGCAATCGACTTCGCGCTATCTGGCGGCTAAATTTGTTCAAGGCGCAAAAGACATCGGGCACGAAGTTTTTGTCTTCGACGCGGCGAATGAAAAAACTCACCCGTGCAAAGGTTGCGACCAATGCGGCATGGACGGCGCGTGTATTTTCGACGACGCGATAGAAACGAAATTAATGCCCAAAATGCTCAAGGCGGATTTGCTAGTTTTGGTCACGCCGCTTTACTATTTTGGCATGAGCGCGCAACTTAAAACGATCGTCGACAGATTTTATTCGCGGACGACGCGGCTCAGCAACAAAAAATCGATGATAATCGCGACGGCGTGGAACAGTGCCGATTGGACAATGGAGGCGTTGAAGAATCATTACGAAACTTTGGTGCGATACATGAGTTGGCAGGACGTCGGGCAAGTTTGGGCGACGGGTTGCGGCAATCGTGCTATGGTTGAGCGTTCCGAGTTCGGCGACATGGCTTACAGAATCGGCGCAGGATTATAAAAAATTGGAGGAGATTTGATGAAGAAATTTAACACGGCAATCGTCGGCGCAACGGGCGCAGTCGGTCAAGAATTTTTAAAGTTAATCGAGGAGCGCAACTTCCCCTTCGGCGAACTGAAAATGCTGGCGTCGTCGCGTTCGGCGGGCAAGAAAATAAAATTCATGGGCAAAGAGTACACGGTCGAGGAAACGACGGAAAAATCTTTCGACGGCGTGAAATTCGCGCTGTTCGCGGGCGGCGCGGCAAGTAAATTGTTTGCACCGGCGGCAGTCAAAGCGGGCGCGGTCGTCATCGACAATTCGTCAAATTTCCGCATGAACCCCGAAGTCCCGCTCGTTGTCCCCGAAGTCAATCCGCAAGCAATCGCGCGGCACAAAGGAATCATCGCCAACCCGAACTGCTCAACGATTATCATGGTCATGGCACTCAAGCCGCTTTACAATCTGTCACGAATCAAGCGCGTAGTTGTATCGACGTATCAAGCGGTGTCTGGCGCGGGGCGTGAGGGCATGGACGAACTTAAAGAACAGCTCGAATCACTTGCACGCGGCGAGGAAGTTGTCGCTAAAGTTTTGCCCGTTGCGAAATTGGACAAGCACTATCAAATCGCGTCGAATCTCCTGCCGCAAATCGACGTCTTCAAAGAAAATCTTTACACCAAAGAGGAAATGAAGATGGTCGACGAGACGAAAAAAATCATGGAGGACGACGCGCTCAAAGTCACGGCGACAACGGTCAGAGTTCCCGTCTATCGTAGCCACGCTGAATCGGTCAACGTCGAATTCGCAGATGAAGTTTCTGTTGAGGAGGCTCGCGCCGCCTTGGAAAAATTCCCCGGCGTCATCGTTCGCGATAATCCCGACGAAATGATTTATCCGCAACCGCTTGAAACTTCCGGCAAAGACGCTGTCGAAGTCGGGCGAATCCGCAAAGATTTTTCGATTGACCACGGCTTGAACTTGTGGGTTTGCGGCGACCAAATCAGGAAAGGCGCGGCTCTGAATGCCCTGCAAATTGCTGAATACATGATTGCCAACGAGATGGTTTGATGGAAAAATATCTGTACTTTCAGCCCGAATACGTCAGCCGCTTCAAATGCGACGGCTTGAAATGCCCAAACAACTGCTGTGAACGACCATGGGTGATTATCATCGACAAGAAAACTTACGAGCAGTACTCACGAATGGAGCCGCCCGAAGCCGCAAAAGAAATTTGCTCGCATATCGAATACAACGAACCCAAAGAAAAATATTTTCTTAAAGACAGACCGTGCCCATTCTTAACGAAAGATAAATTGTGTGGGATTCAGCTGGAATACGGAGAAAATTTTTTGTCGCAAACTTGTGCAATTTACCCGCGCACTACTCACAATTTTGGAAAATTTTTTGAACGCGCTTTAACGTTGACTTGTCCCGTAGCGGCTGAAATGGTTTTGTTCGCGCACGAGCCAATGAAATTTGAATTCGTCGAAGTGCCGGAGAAAATTCACAGCAACGGCGGAAAGATTGATATACCGATAAAAATGCCAATATCGAACTTAGCCGCCGAACTCATGCTTGAAATTCAAATCGCGCTGATTTCAATTCTGCAGGAGCGCACGCTGACAATCGACCAACGCTTAATCGTGCTGTGCTTCTTCGTCGACAGGCTGGAAGAAATTTATTCGCGCGGCATGGACGCGGACGAGCAGAGGAAATTAATCGCGGCTTACGAATCGAAAAAATTTTTGACGGAGCAAGTGCCGCTGATGATTCAAAGCGTATCCTTCGACGCGACAAAATTTATCGGGCTGATGATGGAGATGTTTGAAAGTTTCTTCGGTCTTAGGAGCGGTCGCCCGCCTGAAGAAATTCGCTTATCCTTAGGCAGGGTGACTGATTTGCTTCAAATTAAGCCTGACAAAAACAATCAAATTTCCATCTCGGCAATCGCGGCGAATTACGAACGGCTCGCCGGGGCGCGGCGGAAATTTTTAGCGGAGTACTCGACGTTCTTGGAAAATTATCTCGTCAACGAACTCTTTTTAAATCTCTATCCGTGGAAAGATCATTACCGCCCGTCACGAAGTTTGTCCGTCTTTTTGATAGAATACAAAGTTTTTGAGTTGTTTGTGTTCGCGGCGACGCAGGCAGGTTTTTCTGGCAAAGACGACTTGTTGAAATTGGTTGATTGGTACACGAGTGAAATTGACCACGGCGACTGCTTTAAGGAAAAAATTTTTGCCTACCTTGAGGAGCGGAAAGATTTTTTTGAGCTAATGGAAACTTTGCTGGAGCGTTAAAGTTACCTTGACACAAAAAGGGCGGTGTTGTAAAATGCCGAAAGTGCAAACGGCAAGGGGCGGCAAAGCTCCTTTCGAGTTCAGCGCGACGGCGGAAAAACTTTTCGGCGAGGCTCTGGACGACTTCACGGATATAAAAATTGTCGGCGAAGTCGAGGACGTCGGGAGATGCTATGTCGTGCGCGGGCAGATTGAGTGCAAAAAAATTTTTATTTGCGACAGGTGTTTGACACAGGCGACGGAAAATCAAGTTCACGAGTTCGCGGAAGAATTCGACAAGGCGGACGCGATAGACGATTTGCTTGACGTGACGGAACTCCTGCGCGACGAGCTACTTGCCGGTCAGCCGATGAAAAATCTTTGCAAAACGGACTGTAAGGGCTTGTGCCCGAAATGCGGTGCGAACTTAAACGAGGGCGAGTGCGGTTGCGAAAGATTTATCGTCGACCCGCGACTCGCGGCTTTGGAAGATTTGAAATTAGATTAAGGAGGTGTGACACTTGGCGGCACCTAAAAGGAAATTGAGCAAAAGCAGACGCGACAGGCGGCGCGCAAATTGGAAGTTGGAAGCTCCGAACTATGTAAAATGTCCGAGATGCCATGAACCTAAACTCCCACACCATGTGTGCCCGGAATGCGGTTACTATGACGGGCGACAGGTCATAGAGACAGAATGAGGACAGCGGAAATTTACCGGGCAGGCACTTGAAAACCTGCCCGCTTTTTTTGTGGATTAAAAATTTGGGAGGAGCGGAAAGTGAGAATAGCAGTCGACGCCATGGGCGGTGACAAAGCTCCGGCGCAAATAGTAAAAGGCGCGGTGCTGGCAGTTAAAGAATATCCGTGCGAAATAGTTTTGGTCGGCGACGAAAATAAAATTCGCAAGCACTTGGACGAAGAAAATTTGCCGATAACGATAAGGCACGCGGATGAAGTTATACAAATGGGCGAACACCCCGCCGACGCCGTGCGCAACAAAAAAAATTCGTCAATCGTCGTGGCGACAAAAATGGTAAAAGACGGGGAATGCGACGCGGTACTATCTGCCGGCTCGACGGGCGCGGCAGTTGCGGCGGCTCAGCTGATATTAAAAAGGCTTCACGGAGTGGGACGCCCCGCAATCGCGACACCAATTCCCACGCCACGCGGCACGACATTACTTTTGGACAGCGGCGCGAACGTCGACAGCCGCCCCGAACATTTGATTCAAATCGGGATAATGGGTTCGCTCTACGCCGAGCACGTTTTGAAAATAAAAAATCCTTCCGTCGCGCTGTTGAATATCGGCGAGGAGGAGACTAAGGGCAACGAGCAAGTCAAGGAAACTTATCAGCTGCTAAAAAATTTGCGGACGATAAATTTCGCGGGCAACGCTGAAGGGCGCGACATTCCCACGGGAAAATTTGACGTGGTGATTTGTGACGGCTTCGTCGGCAACGTCGTCTTGAAATTCGGCGAGGGGCTTGCCTTGACGATAATGAAACTTTTAACGGAAGAATTGACGGCGAACGGCGGCGCGAAACTTTTGGGCAAAGAACTCCTTGCCGCGACGTTTAAAAACATGTACAAGCGTCTTGACGTATCGGAAAACGGCGGGGCACCGCTCCTGGGCGTGGACGGCTGTTGCGTGATAAGTCACGGCTCGTCCGATGACAAGGCGATTTGTTCGGCGGTCGGGATTGCCTGCAAATACGTCGACAGCAAAATTTTCGAGTTAATCAAGGCGGTACTTTAAATTAATTTGGAATTGACAAATGCGGCGTATTCGTATAATTTAAGTGTAGCGGCGTAACCGTTGAGGAGGAGAGATTATGTTTGAAAATAACGCCATATGTAAGTTGCTGAACATCAAGTACCCGATATTTCAAGGCGGCATGGCGTGGATAGGGACGGCGGAGCTTGCCTCGGCGGTATCGAACGCGGGCGGCTTGGGACTTATCGGCGCGGGGCACATGCCCCCCGACGTTTTGCACAAGGAAATTCAGAAATGTAAGGCGTGGACGGATAAACCATTCGGCGTGAACGTGATGCTGATGTCGCCGTTCGTCAAGGAAGTCATGAAACTCATGGTCGAGGAAAAAGTTCCAGTCGTGACGACGGGTGCGGGCAATCCCGGCGAATACGTTCCCGCGCTGAAAGAAATCGGCTCAAAAGTTATTCCGGTCGTGGCGAGCGTCGCGTTGGCGAAAAGATTGGTCAAGGGCGGCGCGGACGCTGTCATTGCGGAAGGTTGCGAATCAGGCGGGCATATCGGCGAAATTTCCACGATGCCGCTTATCCCGCAGGTTGTCGACGCGGTCGATGTTCCCGTCATAGCGGCGGGCGGCTTCGCAGATTCGCGCGGGATAGTTGCGGCGTTCGCCCTGGGAGCCAGCGCAATTCAAATGGGTACGCGCTTCGTCCTAAGCAAGGAGTGCATTGCTCACCCGAATTATAAAAATCTCGTGCTCAAGGCAAAGGACAGGTCGACGGTTGTAACGGGCAGGACGCTCGGTCATCCCGTTCGCGTTCTTGCCAATAAACTCACACGAACTTTTTTTGAAATGGAAGCGGCAGGCGCGTCCAATGAGGAACTTGAAGAGCTCGGCACGGGCGCATTGCACAGGGCGACGCACCTGGGCGATGTGGAGAACGGCTCGGTCATGATTGGACAAATTTCCGGAATGCTCGACGACATTAAAACCGTTAAAGAAATTATTGATGATATTGTGGGCGGCATTGGCGGTGTAGTTGAGAAAGTTCAAGGCAAATACGAATGAAAAATTTTTTGGGAAGTGGTTGGCGACCGGAAAAAATTCTAATCGCCAATTATTTTTTTGGAGGGAGCGGATTTTATGAAGACGGCTTTTATTTTCCCCGGACAAGGCGCGCAGACTGTCGGCATGGGCAAAGATTTTTATGATAACTTCGACGCGGCAAAAAAACTTTTCGACGAGGCGGACGACGCGCTGGGCTATTCGATAAAAAAAATTTGCTTCGACGGCACGGCGGACGATTTGAAACTCACGGCGAACACGCAACCCGCGATTTTGATCGTCAGCGTCATCGTCAACGAAATTTTAAAATCGGAGGGCGTCGAGGCTCAAATTGCGGGCGGTCACAGCTTGGGCGAATATTCCGCGCTGGTTGCGGCGGGCTCGCTAAAATTTTCTGACGCGGTCGTTTTGGTGCACAAGCGCGGGCAGTTCATGCAAGAGGCGGTTCCCGTCGGCGAAGGAGCTATGGCGGCGATTCTCGGACTTGATGACGACACGATTATAAAAATCTGCGCGGCGGCAACGGAGTTCGGCGAAGTTCAAGCGGTCAACTTCAACTGCCCAGGTCAAACGGTTATCGCGGGGAAAACGGCGGGCGTCGAGGCGGCTGTCGAAAAATTAAAATTTGCGGGCGCAAAAAAAGCTGTCGTCTTGCCGGTGAGCGCGCCCTTCCACAGCACGTTGATGGCTCCCGCCGCCAAGAAACTCGCCGTCGAACTTGACAAAATTAAAATTAATGACGCGGCATTTCCCGTGGCGGCGAACGTCAACGGCGAACTTGAAACTTCAGCGGCGACGATAAAAAATAATCTCGTGGCGCAGGCGGACAATCCCGTCAAGTGGATAGCGTGCGTGGAGGCAATGAAAAATTTCGGCGCGGAAACTTTTATCGAATGCGGACCGGGCAAAACTCTCTGCGGCTTCAATCGGCGTATCGATAAAAAAATTCGTAGCCTCAACGTTGAAAATCTCGACAGCCTGAAAAAAACTTTGGACGCTTTGAAGGAGTGATTAGTTGTGAAAAAATTTCTAATCGCCGCGTTGGCAAGCTTTATGATTGCGTCGACGGTTAATGCCGAAGTCAAAACCTACGAGGGCAGCGACGAATACATCATGAGCGAATTCGAGACGATTGACATCGCTAAGCAACGCGCCAAGCAAAAGGCTGAACGAGCCGCGCAGGAAAAAGCCGGCGTCTTTATCGAGTCGAATACCGAAGTCGTCAACATGATGGTCACCAAGGACGAAATTCGTACAATGACGGGCGGCATTTTAAAAATCGTCGACGTGCAATACGATTTGAAGCCGCTGGCCGACGGCAAAAGTTTAATCGTGCGTGCGACGGTCAAGGCGGACATCGACAGCGACGACATAAACAAATGGCTCAATCGCGACTCCGGCGAACGCTCTGACTTGGTGGCGCAGAATATCGAATTGCAAAAGGCGATTGCCGAACAGGACGCGCAGATTGCCGAACTCAAACGACAGCTCGCCGACAAGCCTAAAGATGCTGAAAAAATTTCTGCGCAATTCGCCGCCGAAGATAAAATTTTCCTCTCCAATCAACAGCTCGCCGAATCAAGCAAACTTTATTACAACGGCGACCTTCAAGGCGCGATTGCTCTTTGCACGCGGGCGATTGAACTCAACCCCGACAACGCGACCGCCTATTCCATTCGCGGCGTAATTTACTATCGGCTTGGCGACTTCAACAGCGCGATTGCCGACTTAAACAGAGCCATTGCCCTCAATCCCAACGAATTCAAAAACTTTTATAATCGCGGGCTGGCTCACGTGAAATTAAACGACTTCCGCAAAGCCGCCGACGATTTCAGCGGCGCGATTCAACTCAATTCCAACGACGCGGACAGCTACTACAACCGCGCGGTCTGCCGTCAACGTCTGGGCGATTATTACGGCTCGCAGGAGGATTTGAACAGGGCGCGTGCTCTGGGATATAGAGGTTAATTATCTATCGTTCAAGGAGGTCTTTAAGATGAGTTTCAAAAAGTTAGCGGCGTGCCTGACGGCGGCAGTTATGATGCTGGCAACGTTGGCAGTGGCACTCGCGCAGGAAATGGACGGCGTCAATCCCGATTTTATAAAGGGCGTCGTTCAAGTTACTGGCGAGGGCGTCGGGAAGAGCGCGTACAAAAATAATCCCGGCAAATATCGCTTGACGGCTTCAAAGGCGGCAAGAATGGACGCGCAAGCCAAATTGGTTGAGTATATCAGCGTGCAAGTTGAAACCAACGCCTCAATGACCGATTACGAACTGGACGTCTACCAAGTCAGAACTTCGGCGCAGGGAGTTATCCGCAACGCCAGAGAAGTTGGCTCGCCCCAATATTCCAGTGACGGCACCTGCAAAGTTATCATGGAAATGCCCTTGTTCGGCGGCAAAGGTTCCGTTGCGGAAGTAGCGTTCCTGCCCTTCAAGGACGAGCCTAAAGTTTCTTTCCCCGCGCCGAGCACCAACGTTGCAAAGCCGAGCGGTAGCAATTACACGGGCTTGATTATCGATTGCCGCGGAAAAAATCTTAACCCCGTCATGAGCCCCGTCATCAAAAATTCCAACGGTCAGGCGATTTACGGGCACCAAAATCTTAACTACGACAAAATTATCGTCAGCGGCATGGCAAGCTACGCCAGCGACATCAACGACCAAATCAGCCGCTCTCGCGCCGGCAACAATCCCTTAGTCGTGCAAGCGACCGCCCTTTCCGATCTCGATGCAAATCCCGTCGTCAGCGTGGCGGACGCCGATAAAATTCTCTCCGCCAATCAACACGACAAATTCCTCGAAAATTGCGCGGTAGTCTTCTTGAAATAATTTCAAAGCGGCTTGAACAAAAGCGGGCGTGCTTATCGGGTGCGTCCGCTTTTTGCAAGAAAGTTTTTGGGCGGTGAGAGCCGTGAAAAAATTTTTTCTCGCGCTGATGATAAGTTTGCTCGTAGCGTCGACGGGCAACGCGGAGATAAAAACTATGGACATCGCTAAGCAAAAAGCCGAACGAGCCGCGCAGGAGGGAACTCTGCCCTTCGCATTAACGACAGAAAAAATTTCTGCCGAAGTCGCCACCGAAGATAAAATTTTCCAAGCGAACCAGAAGTTTGAAGCGGCGCAGAAAAATTTTTACAGTCGCAATTACGAGGCGATTGAACTCAATCCGAATTTCGCTCAGGCTTATTTTGCTCGCGGAAAATGCTATCAATTAGTCGGAAACATGGCGTAGGCGCAAGCTGATTTGTCGAAGGCGGCGGCTCTCGGTTTCAGAGGTTAAAGCGTCTGCGTTCAAAAAATGTAGACAAGCGAAAATCTTTGTGCTATATTCTGCAAACGGGAGGCGAAAAGTTGTAATGAGTTCCAAATTATCAGGCAAGGTGGCGTTCGTGACGGGAGCCTCGCGCGGCATTGGGCGGGCGATAGCACTGCGGTTGGCGGCTGACGGCGCAAAAGTCGCTTTGAACTTCGCAAGCAACAGCGCAAAAGCTGAGGCGGTCAAGGCGGAGATTGAAGCGGCGGGCGGCGCGGCAATGCTTATGCAGGGCGACGTTGCAAAGTTCGAGGTCGTGACGGAGCTGATAAAAAAAGTTGTCAACGAGTGGGGACGGCTGGACATTTTAATAAACAACGCCGGAATCACCCGCGACAATCTCCTGCTCAAGATGAGCGAGGACGATTTCGACAGAGTTATCAACACGAACTTAAAAGGCGTGTTCAACTGCACGAAAGCCGTTACTAAACTGATGATGAAACAGCGCGGCGGACGAATTATTAATATGTCGAGCGTCGTCGGGCTCAAAGGCAACATCAGCCAAGCCAACTACGCGGCGGCGAAGGCCGGCATAATCGGCTTTACGAAATCGGCGGCGCAGGAACTTGCCTCGCGTGGCGTGACGGTCAATGCGGTCGCGCCGGGCTTTATCAACACCGATATGACTGCCGCGCTTAGCGAAAAAGTCAAGGAAGTTTTGTTGCAAGAGATACCTGCGGGAAGAATGGGAACTCCCGAAGACGTTGCCAATGCAGTGGCGTTCTTGGTATCTGATGAGGCGGCGTATATCACTGGACAAGTTCTGTCGGTCGACGGCGGAATGGTCATGTGAACGCGGCTTTTGAAAGGAGGTGCTCGCGTGTCAACGTTTGAACAGGTGAAAAAAATCGTAAAAGAACAACTGGGCGTCGAAGAAGACGAGATTCAAATGAGCTCGACTTTCGTCGATGACTTGGGCGCAGATTCTCTGGACATAGTCGAATTGATTATGGCGTTCGAGGAGGAATTCAATATCGAAATTCCCGACGAAAAAGCCGAGAAAATCAAGACTGTGGAAGATGTTGTTAAGTACATAGACGGAGAAACCAACGCTTGATTTAGTGGCTAGTGATTAGTGGTTAGTGGTTAGCAAAATTCTAATCACTAATCACCAATCACTAATCATTTTTTGGAGAGGATTGTCCGTGAAACTACCGGAACTTAAAATAGGAAATAAAACAGCAAAAATCCCGATAGTGCAGGGCGGCATGGCAATCAGATTGTCAACGGCGCGGCTTGCGGCGGCGGTCGCCAACGAAGGCGGAATAGGATTAATCGCGGCTTCGGGCATGGCGCATGAAGAATTGCGCTACGAAATAAAATTGGCGCGCTCCCTGACCGACGGAATAATCGGGATAAATATCATGGTCGCGGCAAGCGATTTCGCGGGGATTGTTCATACTGCAATGGACGCGGGCATTGATTTAATCGTTGCGGGCGCGGGGTTTTCACGCGATATTTTCGGACTGGGAAGGGAATCCGGCACGCCGATAGTCCCGATAGTTTCCTCTGTCAAGCTGGCGAAAATTTCCCAAAAACTCGGAGCGGCGGCAGTGGTCGTCGAAGGCAAGGAAGCCGGCGGACACCTCGGCACAGATATTTCCGTTCGCGAGCTGATTGAACCGATTCGCGCGGCGGTGTCAATCCCCGTCATAGCGGCGGGCGGCGTGCTCACCGGCAAAGATATAGTCGACGTGCTGAAAATGGGCGCAAACGGCGTTCAAATGGGCTCACGTTTCGCGGCGAGTGTGGAGGCGAACGGCGCACCGAGTCTCAAAGAATATTATCTGAATGCGCAACCCGAAGATGTCGTCGTCATAAACAGCCCCGTCGGTTTGCCCGGCAGAGCAGTGCGGACGCCCTTTTCAAAGCGCGTGATGGAAGGCAAAGTCCCGCCGAAAACTTGCGATTCGTGCCTGAAGGCTTGCAAGCACAATTTCTGCATCGTCCGAGCACTCACGCGGGCGCAACAGGGCGACTTGGAAACGGGGCTTGTGTTCACGGGCGAATACATGCCGCGAATCAAAAAAATTTTGCCCGTCAAGGAAATTATCCGTCAACTGGTCACGGAGGCGGAAGAATTCTATCAACAATAAAAAAAAATCCCTCGCGGCTTGCGGGGGATAATTTTTTATCAGCCAAAAAAGCAACGTGACGTTGCATCCAGTTAGCGCGATTTGCCGCTCAGAATTCAAACGTTATCGCCGCGTTCGTACTTTAACCAAAAAATAATTTGAATACCGCTTGAAAATTTTCGTGCGCCGACTGCCAAACTGGTATCAGCGACACGCCAAAGAATAAAATTAAATTCAGAATCACCGCCGCCAACGACCGCTTTATGACGGAATAAAACGCCAGCATGACGCACACGCACCAAATCGCCAGCTGCCAAATTTCTACGACGAGCGCGTCTTTGTACGCCGAATAAATCAGCACGCCCGCCGCGAGTAAAATTAAAATCGACAGCGCGAGAATCCATTTAAAGCGCGTCGTCATGTGGAAAATTCCGTTGCCGTTCTCGTCTTTGACCTCGTCGAGCGAAGTCACATCAAATCTTGCGTCGCCCTCGTTGCGTGGCTTTGGTTCGCTTGGTTTATTGAGATTGTCATCGTTCATAAAATCGCCTCCCGCCATAAACGATTTTAAAATGCCGTCTGCCCGTTGTCAATTAGGAATTAGGAGATGATTGCTTTGCTTGAATCGGAATTGAAAAAAATTTTGGCGGCGATAAATGCCCGCGACGAAAAAACTTTTGATGAGCGCGTCGACTTGAAATCGCTGATAGATATTGGCTACGATGAGACGACCGACGTGCTCGCTAAAAATTGCGCAAAGTTCCACGAGCTTTATCCGCACGATTTATTTTTCAAGTTCGGCTCAAGGATTTTGAGACTTTACAACGAGAAATTTCGCGGCGTGCACCTGGGCTTGATTAAAAAAGTTATCGCCGCCTATTTCGACGGGAGCTTTAAAGACGCTAAAACTTTTTCCGCGACGCCGATTAAATTTCTTGCCGCCGAGCTGAATAATTTGCTTAAAGCCGTCCGCGCAGATTTCGGCGAAGAAAAAATTTCGGGCGACGTGGCGACGCTTGCCGTTAAAATGGTCGGCGACGATTCAAGCTACGGCAAAATGATTGGCGTGCTGAATTTTGTTTTGGAATTCGACAGGCGCGACGACGAGTGGCGGCTCAACAAAATAAAAAATGTCGAAGAACTGGTTCCGCCAATTCTCGACATTGCAGAAAGATATTGGCCCGCGTCATGGGATTTGGGCATCAAGCTTTGAACTTCAGCCGAAACGAGCTTTGAAATCTTCAAGTTCGCGTTCGGCTTTTTCTATTTCAGCAATCGGAGTTTTTTGCGTGTCCTTTTGAAAAGTGTGGAGCAAGACAAACGAATCACCGACCCACGCCGCAAATAAAATTCTGTCGCGCAAGGGACGCAACTCCCAAATTTCGCCGCGCACGTGCTTAACAAATTTTTCAGGAGCGCGAGTGCCATGTTCTCTGAGCTGATCTATACAGTACATGACATTATCAAATTTTATCTTGCTATTTTTGTCCTCTCTGAGCGCAAGTCGCTCGATATATTCAAGTACAGGCAAATCGCCACGTCGATTTTCGTAAAATGTGATCCTATACAACGTTTTATCCTCTCAAGCGGTTGCAAAGTTTGACGGGGCAAAAAAATTTTTTTCTTCTGTATCTGCCGAACGCTTGCTAAATTCTTCGTCGTACAATCGCTCGCAAGCTGCTATACGCTCGGCTTCTAATTCTTCAACCAGACTATCATATTCCTGCTTAGAAATTTCGCCGCGCTCATATTGCTCAATAAGAATTCCTGTTTTCCGTACAAACTCATCACAGAGAGCAATTTTTTTTTGTGTCATGAATCTGCGACGAAATTTATCATCATAAACTAAAAGTCCTTTTTCATCGCGCATGATTATCACCTCATTTTGTCACGTTATTAATTCTTCGCGGATAAAAATCAGATTCTCGCCCCTGAACGCGAAAAACCATTTGTACTTTGACACCGCTTTAAAAAGTTCGTAGGAGCAGCCGCGCTTCATACGGTCATGCAATTCAATCGTCAGCACTTTGACTTTCGGGAGCCAGCTGTCAACATCGGGCGCGGAAAAAACTTCCTTCTCTGCGCCTTCAATGTCAACCTTAAGCAAATCAATTTCGTCGAAGCCGGATTCGGCAAGGAGCTTGGCAACGGTCGTCGTCTTAAAAGCGTCGGGATCGTCAGCCGTCGTCTCGAACGTCATAAAGCCCAACGGATTAAAATGTTCTTGTTCGCCGATACGAATAAAAGTTTCCTTGTCCCACAGCGCAGAATTTATCGGGTGAATATTTTCGTAAAACGCCGTGTTGAACTTCAAGAGCTTGAAATTATTTTTTTCGGGCTCGACGGAGTAAATCTGTGCGTCGGGATATTTATTCGCGAAGTAAACCGCCGCGCAACCGATATTTCCGCCGCAATCCAGAATCAGTTTCGGCTGAAAATTTTCAATCGGAAACAAATATTCTTGGAAACCGAAAATCGAATTCGCAATGCCGAGGTCTTCGTTTATCGGTCGGCAAGCAAACGGCGTCGATATTCCCGGAATGCTCACCAAATTAAATCCGAATGTCGCATTAAACTGATTCGGGGGGGGGGTATTAAGTTTGGATTGATTTTCTTGCATGGTTATCTCCTTTGATTGATTATTTATTTCTGCCGCAACAGTTTTTGTACTTTTTGCCGGAGCCGCACGGACAAGGGTCGTTGCGGCCAATTTTTTTGCCGTCGGAGGTCTTTGCACGCTTCTGACTTTCAGCGGGAGAAACTTCGCCGCCATGAGACGCCCGCGCAGTTTGTAAACGATCTTCAACTTTTGCTTGTTCGCGGCGCACGACCGATTCAGCCTCGCGTACGTCTTTTTCCGAAGGTTCGGGCGGAATTTCTTCTTCTTCTTGCTCTGAAGGCGGCGCGGCTTGCTGAACAACCGCCACATGATACATTGTCGTCGCGATTTGGTCTTGGATTGCGCCCGTCATCTCCTCAAACATCGCCAACGCCTCGATT
>JAFPVP010000199.1 GCA_017412925.1 Selenomonadaceae bacterium | reverse complement strand
TATCGAAATGTTCGACGGGGAAATTGATTCTCTGCGCCGCTTCAAGGACGAAGTCAAGGAAGTTGCGGCGGGCTACGAATGCGGTATTTCCATTGTCGATTATCGCGATTTCCGCGAAGGCGACATTATCGAGGCTTACAAAATGGAAGAGATTGAAACTTCGATTGAGGACGTGAACAGGGAATAGCTTTGAGCTTTAAGCTTTGAGCTTATAGTTTGTAGTAAAAGGAAGTGTATGATTTTGATTACCTTTATAATTGGCTTAGTGATTCTTATCGTCGGCGCGGCGATTTACGGCGCGTTTTGCGAACGAATGATGAAGCCAAACGCCAACGTTAAAACTCCCGCCATTGCTAAGCGCGACGGCGTCGACTACGTGCCGATGAACAAATGGAAAAATTGTCTGATTGAACTTTTGAACATCGCGGGAACCGGTCCCGTGCTCGGTCCGATTCAAGGCATCCTCTTTGGTCCGATTGCCTTTATCACAATTCCAATCGGTTGCGTTATCGGCGGCGCGTTCCACGATTACATGAGCGGCATGATTTCCTTGCGCAATAACGGCGAACAAATGCCCGCGCTCGTCAAAAGATTTTTGGGCGGCGGCGTCTACAAAATTTACAACGTCTTTGTTTGCTTGCTTATGCTTTTGGTCGGCGTCGTCTTTATCTACACGCCAGGAGATTTGTTCGTCGCGCAAGTTATCGGCGGCGATGTCTCCACGTTGAGTGCGGAAGTTGTCACGGTTTACGCCGTCATTCTCCTTTACTACCTGCTCGCCACGCTTTTGCCGATTGATAAAATTATCGGGAGAATTTATCCGATTTTCGGCGCGATTCTTCTTTTGAGTGCTGTCGGAATTTTCTTCGGACTGTTCATCAAAGGATATCCCCTGCTTGAAATTTGGGATACGGGTCTTTTCGGAGTTCACCCTTTCGGCGAACATTTTATCCCGATATTTTTTATAACTGTTGCTTGCGGCATAACGAGCGGCTTCCACTCCACGCAAGCCACGATTATTGCCCGCTCCGTCACGAACGAACAGCACGGGCGATTGATTTACTACAACACGATGATTGCCGAAGGTTTTATCGCGATGAGCTGGGCGGGCGCGGCTATGGGCGCAGTCGATTTGGCCATGGTCGTTTATGCTGACCTCGTTAAAATTCCTGCGGTCGTCGTCGGCGTTATCGCAAAACATATGCTCGGCGATGTCGGCGGAACGGTTGCGGTGCTCGGCGTCATTGTCTTAGCAATTACTTCAGGCGATACGGCGTTGAGGTCGTTGCGCTTGATGGTTGCCGACGCGCTCCACATTGACAACAAGAAAAAATCCAACATTTTAATTTTGGCGTTGATAATTTTTACAATCGTTGCGGGCGTGCTCTACTTCGCAAAAACAAATGCCAGCGGTTTCGCGATTTTGTGGCGGTACTTCTCTTGGGCGAACGAAACGATTGCCGTCTTCGCCTTCGCCATGATTGCCGTTTACATGATGAAAAATAATCTGCCGTATCTTATGGCGATTATCCCTGGAACTTTTTACATGTACATGGTTTCGACGTACATTCTTCACGCGCCGATTGGCTTCGGCTTGAACTACACGCTCAGCTACATTTTGGCGGCGGTTGCGGCTGCAGCTTATGCGGCGGCGATTATCCGCTTCGGAAAAAGTTTAGGTTCATCACGAAGTTTGCGCTAAAATTTTTTGCAAAGAAAAATCCCCGCCGATTGTGACGGGGAAATTTTTTTTATCTACTAATGAATCACGCGGAAAGCTGACGGCTTATGCGGCGGCGATTATCCGCTTCGGAAAAAGTTTAGATTCGCCACGAAGTTTGCGCTAAAAATTTTTGCAAAGAAAAATCCCCGCCGATTGTGACGGGGATAATTTTTTGCTGGGGGAAAATTATTTTTCAAGCTTGACGGGTGTCTTGGCGTCGAAGGTGAAGTTTTCGTTGTCGAAGCCGATTTCAACTGTGTCGCCGTCCTTGATTTCGCCCGAAATAATTTTTTTGCTAAGCTCCGTTTCGACCGTGCGAGTCAAAAGCCGTTTAAGCGGACGCGCTCCGAAGTTGGCGTCGAAACCTTTTTCCGAAAGCGCGGTTATCGCCGACTCCGTCCACGTGAGATTTATATTTGCTTGCTTTTCGAGCCGCTCATTCAGATTCTTAAGCAGAATTCCCGCGATAGCTTTGACTTGCTCTTTTGCCAGCGACTTGAAAACAATAATGTCGTCGATACGGTTTAAAAATTCGGGACGGAAATGATCCTTGAGCAAATTTTTGATAATGCTCTCCGCCTCGGCGAAGGCTTTGTTCGTGATGAAGCCGATTTTCGCGCGCGTGAGAATTTCCTGCGAACCGAGATTGCTCGTCATGATGACAATCGTGTTCTTGAAGTTGACGACGCGCCCCTTGCCGTCGGTCAATCTGCCGTCGTCGAGAATTTGCAACAGTACATTGAAAACATCGCGGTGAGCCTTTTCAATCTCGTCAAGCAGAATCACGCTGTAGGGTCTGCGGCGAACGGCTTCTGTAAGTTGTCCGCCCTCGTCATAGCCGACGTATCCAGGAGGCGCACCAATTAATCTGGCGACGGTGTGTTTCTCCATGTATTCGCTCATGTCGACGCGGATAATGGAGCGTTCGTCGTCGAAGAGAGCCTCCGCCAAAGCCTTAGCAAGTTCCGTTTTGCCAACGCCCGTCGGACCAAGGAAGATGAACGAGCCGATTGGGCGATTGGGGTCTTTGATACCTGCGCGGGCGCGGAGAATTGCCTCGCTGACGGCTTTAACCGCCTCGTCCTGCCCGACAACGCGCTCGTGCAAAGTGTCTTCCAAGTGCAAAAGTTTTTCGCGCTCGCCTGTCAACATTTTTGCCAGCGGAATACCCGTCCAGCGGCTGACAACTTTGGCAATATCTTCCTCGCCGACTTCCTCCTTTAAAAGGCGGTCGTCTGTGTTCTGTGCGGCAATTTCCTCCTCGGCGGTCTTAAGTTTTCTCATCAGTTCGGGGAGCTTGCCGTATTTCAGCTCGGACGCCTTCTGCAGGTTGTACCCGTTCGCCATCGCGGGCGGATTGACGCCGGAGACGGTGGTCGAGGCCGCGTCCGTGTCCGGCGCGTGTGCGGTCGATGTCAGTTCCGGCGTGGAGTCCGCGCCGGGGGTGAAGGACGCGGAGAAGATTCGCCGTCTGCTGGCAACGGCGGACGCGCTACCTTCAAGAGGGTTCTGGTTAGGTGGTTGAGTGGTTAGGTGGTTTGGTGGTTAGGTAGTTAGGTGGTTGAGTGGTTCACAGGGGCGCT
>JAFPVP010000198.1 GCA_017412925.1 Selenomonadaceae bacterium | reverse complement strand
GTCGTCAGTCAGCTCCGCGTTCACGTCGATAAAATATTCTTGGTCGCGTATCCAATCGCAAATAAATCGCTGATGATCCTGCCAATCTTCGGGCGGGCGGTCGACAAAATGCAATGAATTTTATTTGAGGTTCAAATATTTATCTAACCACGCCGCGACAGCTTCCCCGATAATTCGTTTGCCGTCGGCGTCGGGGTGCAAGCCGTCCACGCTCAAAATTTCAATCAAGTTGCCCTCATCGTCAGTCAACTCCGCGTTCACGTCGATAAAATATTCTTGGTCGCGTATCCAATCGCAAATAAATCGCTGATGATCCTGCCAATCTTCGGGCGGGCGGTCGACAAAATGCAATTTCTGAATCTGCGCGGGGTTTAACGGCGTCGGCGTCAAGAAAACGGGCTTAATTCCGTACTGCTCGCATTTATCCCTAATCGCCGCCAAATTCTCCACGGACTCCGCGCCCAAAATATTTGCGCGATAATCATTGACGCCCGCCATGATAAATAAAACTTCGGGGCGGAAGGGTAAAACGTCATTATCGAAACGCGCCAAAATCTCCGCCGTAGTATCGCCGCTCCTGCCTAAATTTTTTACGGGAATGGCGCAGTAAGTTTCCCAGTTGTACATTACAGTCGAGGGCGGCACGGAAATGGAGCCGCCGCCGTGCGTTATGCTGTCGCCCAGCGCACAGAATCTGATTTTATGCTTGACTTCAAAGCTGTTTGAAGAATTTTTTTCCGACCACTGACTTAACGGCTGATTGTTCGCGTTCAAAGCGCGTATCCGCCAAAAATATTCGCCCTCATCAAGCACTGGCACCTTATCATACAAATCAAAATCGTCGTCCTGCTGTTGAGAGTTCGTAAAATATCGGCGGATAATTTTTCCGTCCTTTATAAGTTCAATTTCGTAATGATCTGCGCCGCTCGTCGGTATCCACGAATACACCGGATAAATCGGCGGGTAATTCATCTTGTCAAATTCGGTCGTCGTGCGCGGCGAAAGCGGATTTGTGTCCAAAGAAACTATCGGCAACTTATTTTCAAGCGTCGTGCCTTCCAACGAAATCGCATTGACTTGAAATTTCGCGCTCACATTTTCAACAGGAATTTCAATCCCGTTTGTGTAGGCGTAAAACGTCGCGCCGTCGATAAAAATTTCATACTTGACGGCGTTTGGAACGATATCCCAATGAAGACGCAAAATATTTTGTTCGCGCGGAATAATTTCCTCCGTGACCTCTTCGGGCGTGTCGGTGGCGTCTTCAAAGCTGTAAACTTCGCCACGAACCGCAGCTTGAGCGTTGTTGTCCTGCGTCAGGTGATTGCGCGGAGTTTGAACATCTTTTTCCGCAGAATTTCCGCCAAGATTGATAAAACCGAGATTTGAAAAGCAAAGAATTAGCGCAAGGACAATCGGCACAATTCTCAACATTGCAATTCCTCCCAGCGCGAATAAAATTCATCTATCTCCGCGATTTTTGCCGCGTGCGCCGCCGCCAATTCCGTCAATTTTTCCGGATCGCTTGCGGCGTTTATCTCGTGCTCTATCATTTTTAATTCCATCTCCGCCATTTTTATCTGCGCCTCGACTTTATCTATCGCTTGCTCGTTCGGTTTCGGCGCGGAAGATTTTTTTTCGACTGCGGCTTTCGGTTTCGGCGGCAAAATTTTTTTCTCCGTTGCCTCGGCAAATTCTATTATTCGCGTCGCAACTTTGTCAAGCAAATATCGGTCGTGCGTCACGATTAAAATTGTCCCGTCGAAGTCGTTTAACGCCGATTCTATCGCCTCCCGCGCCGGTAAATCCAAATGATTCGTCGGCTCGTCGAGGATTAAAAAATTTGCGCCCGTCAAAATTAATTTCGTCAGCGCAACACGAGTTTTTTCGCCGCCCGACAAATCGGCTATCGGTTTTTCGACGACTTGAGCAAATAAATTTAATCTTGCCAGCTCAGAACGCGCTTGCCCCTCCGTCAAGCCGAATTCGTAATTTAATTCCTCAAGCGGCGTCAGATTTTCGTTTAATTCTTCATGACCTTGCGACAGGTAACCGATTTTTACGCGGTTGCCGATTTTTATTTCCCCAGAATCCGCTTTGAGCTCGCCAACGATGATTTTTAACAGCGTGGACTTGCCGACGCCATTGCGACCGATTAATCCAATCTTCTCGCCCTTGAAAATTTCCGCGCTGAAATCTTTTATGACTGTCTTGAAAAAAATTTTCTCCAAAATAAGCACGCGGTTGGCTGACTCGGCGGCGTCGCCCAATCGGATTGAAGATTTTTCAATCGACGGCGGCTTTTCTAGGCGTTCCATGCGGTCAAGAGCGATTTGACGACTGCGCGCGCGTTTTGCCGTCGAAGCCCGAACTTTATTGCGCCGCACGAAATCTTCCAGCTTGGCAATTTCTTCCTGCTGTTTCTCGTAAGCCTTAATCTCGGCGGCTCGTCGCTCACTTTTGAGCTGAACAAATTTTTCGTAGTTGCCGGGGTACAGCGTCGCCCTAAAATTTTCCATGTCCAAAATTTTTTCAACGCAATTTTGCAGGAAATGCCGGTCGTGCGTGACGGCAATGACCGTTCCGCGATAATTTTTGACGAAATCCTCCAAGAATTCAATCGAGTAAATGTCCAGATGATTCGTCGGCTCGTCCAAAATTAAAATGCGCGGTTCATTGAGCAGAGCTTTCGCCAAAGAAATTTTCGCGCTCTCGCCGCCGCTAAAATGATTCGGATTTTTTTCAAGTTCAGGCTCCGTGAAGCCCAGACCGTATAAAATTTTCCGCGCTTGAAATTTTTCGACGCCCTGAACCGTCAACATTTCATCGAGGAGCGTCGCCGCAGAAAATTTCGGCGTCTGTTCGACGAAACCAATATCTTCTGCGCGAAGTCCGCCGATTGTGCCCGCGTCGAAAGGCTCCGCGCCAGTCATAATTTTAATCAGCGTGGATTTGCCCGCGCCGTTCTTGCCGACGATGCCAAATTTTTCCCCGTCAGCAACTTTAAAAGTCACGTCGCGGAAAATCAGCCGCTCGCCATAAAATTTTGTCACATTATCGAGTTGAATCATTGCTCCGCCTCTGAATTTTTTCGTCATGATAGCAAAAAAAAATCCCTACCGCAAATTTTTTTGGTAGGGAAAATTTTTTCAGCCGTTGTAGCCGAGTTCTTTAGCATAATAAATCTTATTCAAGTTTCTGATTAGCCAAAAAATCGCGGTCGGCGTCGTTCCTCTGCTTGCGAAGTTTATCGTTTTTCTGAATTGCGTCTTGCAACTGCGTATTCTGCTAAAATTTGAACAGCCGCGCCGACAACAGCGGAAAAAATCAAAATCGAGACGGTCAAGAGCGTTAAAAGTGTTCATCGAAGGAAATTTCCTCTGTTCATAGCGATTCCTCCCCAAATTTTTGCCGAAATTTTTCTGCGCGGCTTTGAAATGGAAAATATCAGCCGAAAAAACTTTTTTGGAGGCTTTCGAGGCTAAAAAATTGGGTTTGAAATGCGTTTTGGAGGTGCAAAGTGCAAATTCCCAAATATGGGAATTGAACACTAAAAAAAGCCGCGTCACAATGCGGTTTTTTCGGGCATAAAAAAACCCCCCTAAATTTTGGGGGTATTTTTAGGTGCAAAAGACCAATTCCCAAATACGGGAATTTGACATTTGGGCAAAAAAAATCCTCTGCGTCGACAAAATTTTTCTGCGTGATATAATTTGCGTGGAGGTGATTTTTATGCGGAAAATATTTTTAGCGGCGATGTTCGCGCTGATTGTGAGCGTGCAAAGTTTTTGTAGCGCGGCGACGATTGAATCCGCCAAATTCAACGGCAACGAAACTTTGATTTATCCTGTGGTGCACGTGGCTAATCCGACTGTCGAGAAAAAAATCAACGGCAAAATCGAGGAGGAAATTTCAAGCTTCATCAAACAACTCCAATATGCCGCGCAATACGACAACCGCAAAGTTCTTGACGCCCGCACGAGCTACGAAATCGGCTGCAACGAGGCGGGCGGCACCGTGATTCTTAGCTTTATCATAATAAAGAGCCAATATTTTGAGGGCGCGGCGCACCCTGGAACTTGGAAACACACTTTGAACTTTAACACGGCGTCTGGCGAGTTGATGGGCATGGATTATTTGACGGAAGTCGGCGAAGGTGTCAGCCCTAATGAATTCAAAAGCCGGATTGAACGCAAGCTTCGTGAAAAAACTGAGCGCGAAAAACTTTTCCTTTTTGAAGACGCACTTCCGCTGAAAAATTTGCCCGAAAATTTTTATTGGGACGAAAATCTCCACGTGCACTTTATTTTCCAGCATTATGAGGTTGCGCCCTACGCGGCGGGCATTATCGACGTTGACATTGACGCTTAAAATTAAAATTAAAAGGAGCCGTTCGCTTTGAACAGCTCCTTTTTTTATTCCAATTTATAAATTTTAATCAGCTTTGACCATGGCAGCCGCGATAGCCGCACCGAGACCCGATCCGCCGTTGTCGAGGATAGTATCGACCTGCGCGGCGTCGTCGCCGAGGAGTTCAGCCATTGCCTTTACGATATTTTCCTTAGCGAGCGGCATTTTCTCATAAACGGAGCCGTCAACTGCCACGTGCTGGCGGACAATTTTACCGTGACCTGCGCGTTGCCAAACGATAGCCACGAACGACGCCGCTGCCAACCGCGCGGAACGAATAACTATCGCCGAGGCAAGTTTTATTACTTTCTTAACGTCGTCAAGTTCGAGTTCGCGCCCGACTTTAGCCATAAGAATATCGGTTGCCCGTTGCAGATTTTCCGACTCGTCAAGAATCATCATCGACATATCGACAGAAGTCAAAGCGTATCGTTTGCCCTTCTCGCCCAAAAGTTCGGCAATCGCCATGCCCAAAAGTTCGCCCATGTAACGACCGGAAACCATCTTTTCAAAACGCTGTTCGCCGGGTTTTTCGGAGCTTTCGTCGTATTCGCGGTCAAAACGATTCGGCATCAACTTCATAAAGTTGCCGCACTCCAGATTTAAAATCATGCCGCCGGAGCCAAAGCAATTCGCGTCGTGAATGCTCGGTTCAAGGTAGCAAGTGTTGTGACCCGTGGCGTAAATGGAACCTATGAACGTGTCGGGCGTCTTGTAAGCCGCGCTCAAAAGGACGGCAACTGTATCGTTGAGGACGGCGACGGGAACGACATTTTCCGCGCCGCGACGTTTGAGAGCTTCAACCAGCAAATCGTTGGCGACTTTGCCCTCGACGCCCTGCGTTGCAAATTCTTTCGTCCAGATGATGAGCCGCGCGTTGTAAATGTTGTCCTGCGTGGACGGGAAAGAGAACGTGTGCCCTAAATAATATTTTGTCGTGTGGTCGCCGTCAATCGCCTCGTCAATCAGCTCGGCGATAAAGCCAAACATCTGCTCGGCGGTCGCGTCTTTGCAAATGTAATCGTATTCGCCAGGGACAATCAGCGGGCGTCCGACGCGCTTAAGAATTTCGTACTTGCCGCCGCCGTCCAGACGAATTTTGGAGACGCGAACGTTTGTGCCGCCGAAATCCAGCGCGAGATATTCGCCCTTCTCGTTGCCGCTCGGAAGTCCCACGTAAGATTTCAACATGCGCATTGACGACAAACTCACGTCGCGAAGTCCCAATTGCAAGTCCTGCCTGAAACTCGCCGCGATTCCTTGGAGCCGCTCCGTGTCGATTGTGAATTCCGCTATTATCTCCTTGAATTGCTCTTCGTTAAACGCCATATGAATTTCCCCCTTAACACATAAAAATTTCCCACGCGCCAATTATACCATGCGCAAAAAAAATTTAAACATTGTCAGAAAAATTTTTCACAACTTTTAAAAAGTTGACAAACAGCGTGCGCGATTCGCCGACTAAATTTTTCAGCTATTCGCCGCGTTTCAACTCTCAGAAAAATTTTTCGATGGCGACCGTAACGCCGTCATTGTCGTTATCCAATGTCACGAAGTCGGCGAGATTTTTTATCGCGTCGGAGGCATTGCCCATAGCCACGCCCAAACCCGCCGTCTGTAAAATTTCGCGGTCGTTGTCAGCGTCGCCAATCGCAACTGTCTGCGCAATGTCAATCTTCAGAAACTTGCAAAGCTCAATCAAGCCCGAACCCTTAGTGACATTTGCGGGCGACATTTCCAAGTTAAAAGCTTCGGCGTAGGAAATCGACAAGTTCAAAGGTTTAATGCGCTCAAAATTTTTATCGCGGGAAATTTTGTCGCGGTGATAGAGATTGACCTTGATGACTTCGCCGGGGTGCGCGTGAACGTATTCTTTCGGGTCGTCGTAGCGTTCGCAAATCCTGTCGAACATATCTTGATAAACGCCCATGCCGAACGCCGCCATGTTTTGAATATCAGCTTCGCGGGCAACGGACTTGTGAACCGTGTGCAAATGAATCATCGCGCGCGTCTCCAGCCCGAAGTCAATCAACTTTAAAATCGTCGGCTCGTCCACGGCGTGAACTTTAACCGGCTCGTCGCGGAAAAAATCGTAAATCATGCCGCCGCTAATCACAATCCCGTAGTTCATCGATTTTAATTCGCCGCGATAATCCGTTAGCTCAGCTAAGTTGCGCCCCGTGCTCACCACGACATAAACGCCGCGCTTCATAAGTTCATTTAGGGCAACTTTCGTTCGCGGCGAAATTTTTTTATCCGAATTCAAAACTGTGCCGTCCATGTCCACTGCCAAAAGTTTATACTTCATATTAAAACCTCCCGCGCAGATTTTAACATAAGCTTGACGATTATGCTAAAATTTTTTAAGGAGGGTTGTTCATGACGGAAATTATTTTGCTCGGATTATTTTCCGCCGCGCTGATGATTTGCATTTTATCGGACGTGTCGATTTTGTTCGCGCTGATTTTCGGGCTGATAATTTTTTCCTTCTACGCCGCAGAGCTCGGACATTCGCCGCGAAAAATTTTCGGCATGTGGAAAGAAGGCGTTCGCCCCGTCAAGCAAGTTTTGATAACGCTCACGCTGATTGGAATCGTCACGGCGTATTGGCGGGCGGCGGGCGTCATTCCCGCGATAATTTTTTACACGGCGGATTTTTTTTCGCCCGCGATAATTTTGCCGATGACATTTTGGCTGTGCGGATTAATTTCAACGTTGATAGGGACGGCATTCGGGACGGCGGCGACAATGGGCGTCATCTGCGCGGCGATAGCAGAAAATTTGGGCGTGCCGCTGTGGCTGACGGGCGGCGCGGTTTTATCGGGCGCGTATTTGGGCGACAGGTGCTCGCCGATGTCGACAAGCGCGCTGCTCGTGGCGACGCTGACGGGCACGGACATTTTTAAAAATCTCGTCGGAATGATTCGCACGTCGATAATCCCGCTGATTTTGGCGAGCGCGTTTTATTTTGCGGCGGGAATTTTTTTCGGCGGAGAGGGCGCGGCGACCGTCGACGCCAAAGAAATTTTCGCGCGGACGTTCCAGATAAATTTATTCGTTTTAATCCCCGCAATTTTAATAGTCGTGCTGTCGCTGATAAAGTTGCGCGTTCAGCTGATGATGCTTGCGAGTATCTTGGCGTGCGTGGCGGTCGCGGTTGAAATTCAAGGCGCAGAATTTTTCGCGCTGATAAAAATCGCCGTGCTTGGCTACTATCCAGCGGACGCGGAGCTTGCAAAAATTTTGAGCGGCGGCGGAATAATTTCCATGGCGAGCGTCGTGGCAATCGTGTGCTTGTCGAGTTGCTACGCGGGAATTTTTCAAGCGACAGGCTTTTTACATCGCCTGCAAAATTTGATGATTCGTCTGAGCAAAAAATTTTCGCCGTTCGTAAGCATTTTAGTCGCGGCAGTCGTCACGAACATGGCGGCTTGCAATCAAACGCTGGCGATAATGTTGACGCACCAACTTTGCCGAACCGTCGAGCCGCGCCCGGAAATTTTCGCCATTCAGCTTGAAAATTCCGCCGTGATAGTCGCGCCGCTGATTCCGTGGGCGATAGCAAACGTCGTGCCGCTAACTTTAATCAACGCGCCGCAAAGTTCAATCTTCGCCGCGTGGTATCTTTATTTAATCCCGCTGTGTTGCCTTGCGCCGAGTCAAGTGATAAAATTGCGCCGCTAACGAAAGGAGTTTTGGAAATGACTTCAACTGAGATAAAAAATTTTGGAATATTGGGTTACCCCGTCGGGCATTCGCTGTCGCCGCAAATGTACAAGGCGGCGTTCGAGGCGGCGGGTTTCGTGAATTATAATTACATACCGTTGCAAGTTCACGCGGGCAAACTTTTCATGGCGGTCGAAGCGATTAAGGGTTTGGAATTTCGCGGCGTGAACGTGACGATTCCGCACAAGATGACGATTGCGCGCTACCTTGACGCGATTGACGCGGACGCCTTGGTTATCGGCGCGGTCAACACGGTCGTAAACGATGGCGGCATGTTGACGGGCTACAATACGGACGTCGCAGGATTTTTGGCGGCATTGGCGGAGGCGAATTTTTTGCCGGAAGATTGCCACGCGGTGATTTTAGGAGCGGGCGGCGCGGCTCGTGCAATTTTGTGGGGCTTGTGCAAAAAGCGGGCGGAGTTAATCACAATCGGCGCACGCAACCTCCAAAAGGCAAACGCACTCGCCAAAGATTTTATGACGCAAGGACAAGTTGAAGCTTTCGATTGGAATTCGGACGAGTTCAAGGAAATGCTTCAGACGGCAGACATTTTAATTAACACGACGCCGTTGGGCATGTTCCCGCACGTCGACGACATGCCGCCCGTCTATTTGAAACTCTTGCCGGAGGGTGCGCTCGTCTACGACATTATCTACAATCCCGCCGAAACGAAACTGCTCCGGACGGCAAAGGAGCTAGGCTATCCGACGCTGAACGGGCTGTCAATGTTATTGTTGCAGGGCAAGGAGGCTTATCGGCTGTACACGGGCGAAAATCCCGATATGGACGTCATGGCAGCGACCTTAAAAAAAATTCTCGCAATGAAATGAACGACTCCGCGATAAAATTTGGGCGAGCGGCTTTTTAGCGGCGGGAAATATGAACGACTTCGACGAACAACTTAGGAAATTGATTCACAGGGAGCGGCACAACTTTACAGTAAAAATTCGGCGCGGGCGATTGTCGAGCTGATAAATTTGCTGTTCGATTTAACGGAAAAAATTTAGGCGAGCGACTTTTTAGCGGTGAGAAATTATGAACGACTTCGACGAACAACTTAGGAAATTAATTCACAGGGAGCGGCACAACTTCGCTGGGAGTTCGTCGCGGGCGATTGTCGAACTGGTGAATTTGCTGTTCGATTTCGCGATAAAAATTCGGGCGAGTGATTTGCACATTGAGCCGTATGAAAAATCGTTGCGCGTGCGCTATCGAATCGACGGGCAATTACAAGAACTTCATCAGCCGTTGCCGTTGCATTTGGCGGACGCGCTGACTTCGCGGATAAAAATTTTGGCGCACATGGACACGACCGCCGCATTTTTGCCTTTGGACGG